>DATNRC010000433.1:0-19839 GCA_036703705.1 Candidatus Obscuribacterales bacterium | reverse complement strand
CCCCCGGACCGCCACGCCCGCAATCCGAAGAACTATCAGATTGCGCTCGAAAAACAGAAGCAATTGAATAATGCCCGGGACATCCTAAAGAAATGGTTTGAGACGAATCCGCATGTCACGCCGCCGCGCGGCACGAGCGGCTCTCAGAAGACGCATTCGCAGAACAAATCGGCAAATGCTAACGCATCAACTAACAACAACGCCAACAGATCTCAGTCCAACACAACCAATTCACACACACAAGAAAACACTCAAGACAAACAACAAGCGCACGCGAACCAAAGCCACCAGCAAACGAAAACGCGGGCGACAGGTTCATCTTCATCGCAGGGAGCGTCAGCAAAGTCTGCACCGAATACTGGATGGTTCAGCGCCTCCGAGTTGAGACTCACACCGCTGCAAGAACTCGTCCGCTCCATCGACAAACACTGTAGTGGCAGTGAGCCGTCGTTCCTCGCGATGATACTTGGTTTCGCAGCTCTCTTCGGACCGCTGTTTGTGATATCAGGCACGCTTGGCGCGATCTTCCCTGAGCTGCCGGGACATTATCCAGATTGGCTAATGATGACGATGCTAGGAGCGTCCGGTTGGTGCACCTGGTACATCTTCCGGTGGTTCTTCGCGGAGTCTGAGCTGATCAAGCTCCAGCAAAAAGAACTCTATTTCAAGAGCAATGGAACAATGGCGGACACGCTTGAACTCGCAAAAACGATAATCAGAAAACACTCTCGCCCGAATTCCGAATGGAAATTCATGAGCAACGAAACATCGCAAGAAGCGACTATTGAATTTGTCGAGGAAGTTTTTCCCGAACTGAAACGGGTTCGAAATGTAGTCATTCGATTCGAAGCGAGACCAGCCAAACATGCCGTCGTGTTCGCGATGGAATTAAAAGTCAGATCGCCAATCAACTCATTCACCTGCAAGCAAATCGCTGAAGCGGTCGTATCGGAGCTAAAGAAAGAACTCCAAGAAATAGCTGCCTGACAATAACTCGGCTCACTCAGAACCCACCCGCACGTGAGTGCTGGGTGGGTTTTCTTTTGGGCATCTCTGCGGTGCGGACTGACGACCCGTCTTGACACGCTCTGCTCTTTATTCGGCGAGCGAAGGCGGGCGATAGACGGCAGATGCAAAACATGCGCGCCTTCGCCCGGTCGATTTTAGCAGAGGCGTCAAGACAAACAGGGCGAGCTAAGCAGCGCACTGCTGTACAGGACGGACTTAGCGCCGCTCCAACGGAACGAATCCGGCAGTATGATAGAATCGCAAGTGGAGTCGATTGCCGTGGTTATGAGCGACCAAAAAGACGACGCTTTGAAAGACACGTTTCGTGCCATACAGAGAACCTTCGTATAGTCACGCTGGCGTGGTAGTGCTTAAACGCTCCTCTCTACCTTCAAAAGTCCAGCTGCTGACATGAGGTGCCTGCACATGGCCGATATTGTTTCCAAAACCTGTTCTGACTATCTGCGCGAATGTTACTCTGGGCTCAAAGCCTCGCACGCCCGCGAGCTTGTAGCCGCGTTTTTCGGCTACAAAAGCCATGCCGCGTTGCTTGCCGATAAGCGGAATTCCGTCGAGTTCCTTGACGTGGCCGCAGTGCTTGTTCCTGATTCGTCTCTGGTCGACGACCGCAGGCGGTGCTTGAACGACCTGTGCGAGCAGCTTCCTCCCTCTGGAAGGCTTGTTGATGATTTGGTGCAATTCATCGAGGGCGACGAGTTGTTCACCGGCGAAGTCTGGGACTGCTTCGATATCGGCGAGTATGTTATGGAGGAATATCTACCGGCTCATCTCAGTCCGGAACTGGATCTCGAACTCGAAGACCTCACCAAACCTTTGAATGCGTTTTTCGAGGAGATAAGCTATGACGATTGCCAGGTCAAAGAAACTGACTACGGCGTGAGAGTTACGGTCTCCGGCACGTACTCCGGTTACTGGCTCGACGATAATGATGACCTGGATGATCCGGTTATCGATCTGCAGATCACCGTATACTTGCCGCGCTGTGCTGGGCGCATTTCCTTCGAAGAACCGCAGATAGACGTCATTGGCACCCTTCGGGAAGATCCCGAGGAAGAGGAGGATGACGAAGAATCGGAGGAGCCAGCTGCCGCGTTCTCGTAAAGACAGAGCAGACAATCAATGATCGGAGTCCGGCTGCGCGATTGATGTTCAGCTCGGACTCTGTTCTGGCAGTGTTACTTCAAGGTGCCGGCCTTGATTGCCAGCGCCGTCTCCAAATAGGGGTTCGGCTCGGAAAAGCGCCGTCCAATTTTTGAAACCATCTCAAGACAATCCGCTTCAAGTTCAACGGCGGTGTAGTCCGTTCCCTTCATGCCGCGCCCGATCTTAAATTCCACAATGACGGTGTTTGGCTGTTTTCCTAATTCAAGAACACAGCCGCCTTTGCCCTTTCGAAGGCTGATTTCCTCGCCGTATATGTCATCACAGTAGATACTCGTTCTGAGCTTCACCGAATCGAACATGCCAAAATCGTCGGCTTGCATTGTCTTTCACCTGGCGCAAGATTCACTCTTGAATTATAGGATTCAGGCTCCGTGTGCTTCAAGCCGCCGCTTCCCATATCTACCACGACGCTGGTGTGCCCCGATGGCATGTCCGGCTGCCATCCGATCGATCTCTGCCGACCTTGTGCTCGTTGTAATATGCCAGCACGCCGACTCCCGCAGCCCGGACAGAGTCTGAGCACCCGCTCTCCCGTGCCAGGCACCATCCAATCCACAAATGTCATTACTGCCGCTGCGATCACTCTATTCTCCGACCGAGCAGGACAACCTGTCCTGGACCCGGTACCACGAGTAGTGGCATGAGCGAGCCCGCACAGCCCGACGACGGACTTGTGTCGAGATCACATTTGGCTACCACCGGTGCATGTCTTAACGTGCCAAGACTGACACAACTTTTTGCTTGCTGCAATGGCAAACCCTAAAGGGCGCTGCGCGTCCATGCAGCAGCAAAAAGCGCTGCGCGGCTAACGCTTGTGTCTTTTTCCGGGGCACTAACACGCACTGGAGGTGCCAAATGAATAACTCTATTACGATCGTCGGACACGTCGGACAAGCTCCTCATACCGTCTCCTTCGGAGACACAGGCAACAAGGTCGTCAAATTCTCGGTCGCAGTGAAAGAGTTCTCTTCCAATACGGACGAAGACAAAACAATGTGGATCGATGTCGACGCCTGGAACGGCTTGGGTGAGCGGGTGCTGAAGTCCGTGACCAAAGGCCGCGAAGTGGTGGTAAACGGCAGGCTGGCAATCGCCACCTATCCTAAGGAAGTCAACGGAGTCAAAGTCCAGATGACAAAGCCGGTCATCAAGCTCACCAGCTTCCACCTCTGTGGCAAGAAGCCGGCCAAGGAGGAAGCACAAACCGCCTAACGCACATATCGCGGTGAAGGAATAGCAGCAGGGGTGAAAGCTCCTGCTGATCCCTTTTTGTAGTTGTTCGTTTTAGTTTTGTCGCCACTGCGAAATCGGTAGGCACGAACAGTTCGCCCCGCAGATTTTATCGTCACCACCTCCTGTCTCTGACATGAGCCAGGATGCGTTCGTCGCCAGCCAGAGTATCAGCTGATTTTAGCGTTTCTATTTCTTTGAGTTTACGGGGTCGGCGCCACCGCGCGTCAAGCGCGTCTGTGTTGTCTGCGCATCCACTCTTCTAATTCCGCTTGACCCTCGGAGCCAACCCCGTGCCCCCCGTTTTTGAGGCGAAACGCCGCACTAACCGGAGGTAACAGTCATGGAAGAATATGGTCTTGAACTGACAAACAATAGCAAAGCTGGATGGGCATTCAGCCTGCCGCGCAGCGCCACCTGCATCGGAGCAACAGAGATGTGTCGCAAGGTTTGTTACGGCAATGGAGTGCGCTATCAGACCACAGGACAGAAGGAGAAACGACTGCGCAACTTACGCACAGTAGAACTGCTCCTATCGCGCGGCGGACCGCAGCTGCTTGCTGACAATCTTGTTGATCTCGTAGACAAAGCGAAGCCAGCAGATTGGCTAGCAGCCTCGATTGTAGGCGCAGCAACGCAGACGCCCTGGACGTTGCGCCTGCATGACGTCGGCGATTTTCAATCCGCCGAGTACGCGCGCGCATGGGAGGTGACGGTTATGCGTCGCCCTGAATGCGCTTTCTGGTTTTATACTCGCAGCTTCGTTGAACGCGATGTATTCGTCGCGATGACAGAGCTAGCATCTTTGCCAAATTGCCGTGGCTGGCTGAGCGTCGACTCGGAAAACTTCGAATCAGCACTGACGGCATACGCAACGCGACCGGATGTTTGGCAGCTTGCTCTCCTGCAGGAGGCGCAAGAAGACCTACCGTCTGAATTATTGCCGGCTCTATGCGAGGTAGCAGCACCGAAAGGACTCGTCTCATTTCCAGTGCACCGGGGACGGTACCATGCGGCGCCTATTACCGATAGGGCGATCTTTTCTTGCCCGTCCGTATTGGGACTGCCCAAGCTTGAGCCGAGTTCGCGAAAGCCGCGACCTTGTCAGAGCTGCTCATTCTGCCTGCCAGCAACGAACGTAGCTTGCTCGGTGGAGGTGTAGCCATGAACAGCAGAGCGTTAAAACGAAAACTAAAGTACATCGTACCTGAGATTCGACTAGCTCTAATAAAGGAGCCCGGCGCCACACCGATTCCGATCAATTGTCCTGACGATCTGGAAAAATTCGTCGAGCCTCTGAAGATGCTCAGCGAAGAGCATTTCGTAGCCTATTACCTGGACGCTCGCAATCAGGTGACAAATGTGCACGTTGTGTCTCACGGCACCGTGTCCGCCAGCTTGGTGCATCCGCGCGAAGTATTCAAAGCGGCGGTGCTCGCAAATGCCCACTCTTTGATCGTCGCCCACAACCATCCAGCAGGTTCGAAGACACCGAGCAGCGAAGATATCGAAACGACTAAGACGTTGATAACGGCTGGCGATATCCTTGGCATAAGAGTGATCGATCACCTCATTGTCAGCTCGAACGGGCACTGCAGCCTGAGGGAAACACACGGCTATCTGTGGCCGTAATGAGTAACAGTGCCCGCCGCGTATTGCGGCGGGCACAAATAATGGAAGTACAAAGCGACTGCTCGTACACTACGGAAGAACAGTTGCTTTGCCAATGTTATGAGAAAACTGGCGGCGCCATCAGAAGTCGGCACGGAAGATTTGTTGAGCGTGACGAGTTAGGCGATGTTATCGCCGATTACGACACCAGAGGCGGCGTCTTTCGTCTCACTGGCGGAAAGCGAACCACTTTAGATTCGCCTTTCGGAGCTTCTCTCGGTTCGGCAGCATTTCGCTTGCACCCGGTGCATAGCCGAACCTCGTCGTCTGTCAATCGCGACAGCACGGTGAAGAGGTGATCTGTCTTCGTCTTTGCCGAGAGGCAATCGTAAACCCAGTCCATCCGGGTTACGGGCACGAGACACACGAGATTGTTATCAGCGTCGATGATGGCGCCGACAGTAGAATCCAACCCTTTTACATCTTTAGGGTTGCGCTTGGTGACCAAGGTCAGTTTAATTTCCAATTTGCATTCCTCCAGAGACTTGCATCTCTTTTCAATAGCCGTCGGCGCATCTCAAAGCGCCGCTAACGACTGGAAAGCGTGCTCGACTTCTGGGGCGTTACTTTTTGGCGAGCGGTATTCCACTCGTTCCACCAATACGAGTTTCTCAAATCGGGCGCACATGAACTACGGGAAAAACCCCGGGAACATTTTGCCGAGCCGCGCGTCCACGGGCGTTTCGGCACGCAGGCATCCTTTAATCGATTTCATTTTTGCCCTCGATTTCGACCTAGCATTTTCCCTAGGTGCCGAACAGCGAAATTACGCATTGACAGAAAATCGATCGAGCCGGTTACAATGGAATTGTGCACTGAAATTGATGGCGCTGCAGCCGCTTAGCCGGACCATCAACATCAAATCTCTTTCGTTCGCTCAAATCATCTAAAGGTTTGAGCTTTTTTGTCGCAACAATCTTTCTCGCAACAACAGCGCGCCTGGATATTTTCACGGGCGCGCTTTTTGCTTAAACACATTCATGAGGATTTCAAAATGACAGCATCCAATAACACTCCCAACGGAGCCGGCGCAGCCAACTCCGATCTTCTAACTCGTAGACAAGCCGCCGCGTATCTCGGCATCGCTGAACAGACACTTGCCGTGTGGAAATGCACCGGCCGTTATCACCTCCCGTGGATCAAAATCGGCCGGCTAGTGCGCTACAGAAAGCAAGATCTCGATGCCTTCATCGCGAGACATGCAGAAGGAACCGAGCATCCTGCATTCATGTTCCGCGACATCGCAAACGGTCGTGCCATAGGAGGTCAATAATGACACCAGATCAAAATCCACTGCTCGGCAGTATCGAACAGATTCTTCTAGTGGTCTTCATTCTGATGTTGTTCGTCGGCATCGCAGGTGGCAATCCAGCGATGGTACTGAAACCAACGCTCGACATCGTTGGACACATCGTCGGAGCACTTCTAGGATTACTGTGCACGCTGGTCGCCACACTATTCCGAGTTGTTCTCTCATTACTGGCGGCAGCGTTGCAGGCCGCAGGATCGATGGTTCAGTCAACGAGTTCTCGAAACATCAATCGGCCAAAACAATAATCAAGATTCATTCTCGATCAGCAGCACATCGACAAGAACATAAACCAGACGAATGTGCCGGAATTTTTCAGCGCGGAGTAGGCAACGACGCGCAATCGATCACGAGCAAAGCGAGCATTACCGAGGGCACCGTAGGTAATGCAAGATACACAGGAGATGGTAAAACGCGCAAAGGCGCTACCTGTCTCATTTATCGTCTTTGCCAAATCGAAAGCGCGTCGTTGATCCTCTGGGTCAATCCTCGAACATGTCTCTGCATGGGACTTTATCGACGTGGTAAGCAACATGGCAGTAAAGAAACAATATCAGGGATTTTATATTGGGCTTGCGGCAGCTGATCGACTCAGACTTGCGCAGTTGGCTCAAGAAAAGAAAACAACGAGAACCGAAATTGCAAGAGAAGCAATCCGGTGGTACCTCGAACATCACGAACAAATCGCCGGCGAAACAAACGAAGGTGAGTTAGCCCAGGCGATGAAGTACCTCGCAGATCAGATCGTCAAAGCTCAAAACAACGGTGTCGATCGCGTTTGCAAAATGCTCGCGCGGCAAGGACGCGCAATCGGCACATTGTATGAGCTGAGCTGGATGTCGCTGCCGGATGACGAGAACGCGCGCCAAGCGTTCGAAGCTGCGGCGACCAAAGCTAAGCAACGCATGGCAAAGCACGTCGAAAATGACGAGCGCGAACTCGCCGAGCGAATGAAGAAGGTGGTGAATGGCTAATGGGTGTCGTAATCCACGGCTACATCTCGGCGCGGGACAGAAAGAGTCGTGTCGGCGGCCGCTCACCAAAACGAGTGGCCGTCGAACGTGCTCTTGCTCACGTGAAGTACATTCAGCATCGCCCCGGCGACGACAGAGATCCAGGCGGACGGAAATTCTTCGACGAACTAGACGAGAACCTGGATGGGCGTGCACTCCGGAAAGCAATCAAAGAGCTTGGAGACAGCAAGGTAGTGATTCACAAGTTGACTCTAGCGCCAGAAATTGACCCGGTCGACAAACGGCAATACACGCGGGAGGTGATGCACCGATTAGCCGCGGAGAAGGGCTTGGATTTGAAGTGGATGGCAGTGGAGCACAAGAACACGGCACATCATCACATCCATGTTGTTGTCCTCGGAAAAGACAAGAACGGGCGCAGCGTCCGAATCGAACGCGAAGATTACGCCAAACTCCGCGAGTGGGGCGATCGCTATCTCGAACGGTGGCAGCCGGACGACCTTCAGCGCGCACGAGACGAGCGCAAGCGTAAAGAACGAGAGCGCATCGAAAGTCGCAAACGTGAACGCGAGCTTCAGCGACAGGAGCGGATCAAGGAAGGACTTGAATTGCCCTGGATGCATAAGAAAATCATCCGCGAACAATACGAACCTTACAGCAAATGGAGCAAAGAACAAGAGGAGAAATCAAAGGACCGCAACCTGGACAAGGCGCCTGATGGGAAAGGTGAGAAGCCATATTTCAATGACACCATCCAAGCCGCCGGCAAGGAGTGGTCGAAGCAGAATTCCCTGTCTGAATTGAGAGAAGTAAACACGTATCTCTGGGACAACATTGATGAGCGTATCCCCCGCGACGACTATAAGAAGCTCGTAGCGTGGATCAAAGACAAGGAGGCTCTTCGCAATCGCGAACCTGACAAATCCAAAGACGTCAAAGACGAACCAAATCGCGAAAAGGAGGACTATTTTGAATATCAAGGCAAGAAATATTCCGAGCGGTGCTCATACGAGAAACTCACTAGCCTGCAAAAGAAGCTGCGCGAAGACGGTGCAGAGCGACTTCCAATCGAAGACTATCAAAAGCTCCGAGGTTGGATAGAGAAGACAGACCGAGCACGCTGGGCGGGTGTTGTTGAGCGCCAGCTAGAAATTTCGAAGCAGCAACACGAACGCGAAGGCGCAAAGAAAACATCGCCACACGCTAATCGATACGTCGATCCTCTTCAGCAGCAGATGATGGGCAATCCGGTCGTCGGCTTGTTTATGCAAGGTGCATCTATCGCAAATGAGTTGGTCAAATGGATCGACCTAAGAGATCACCGCGATCCACTGGCTGAAGCAAAAGACGAACTAGAAAAAGCAAAGAAGCACAAGCACCAAGAATACGTGCAGCCTGAACGCACGCACGAGCAGCGTGCGCGTGATCAAGAAACCATCGAGAACATCGACAAAGCTCTCGATGAGAACAAGGAAACGCGCAAACAACGTCGCAAAGACAAAGAACGAGATCGCGAGAAGAGAGACCGCGGTCTGGATTTCACGAGGTAAAACACGATGAACGCAAAGCATTCCGGCATTGTCGAAAGCAATGCACAGGACTTTCCTGTCCTTGCGGTAAATGTGCTCGATCGGCTCGGCTATCAGGTCTCGCGAGCGAGCAAACAACTCGACCAGGTTTTGGCTGTCGAGCGACTTGATGAAAAGGTCGGCCGCGATTGGTGGCACCACGAATATCGCGTCGTACTGCGCTGGCAGCCGACAAGTGGCGATGCCATGTTCGTGACAATAGATATCGAGGAACGAAAAGGATCAGGAACCAAGATCGAATGCCAGCAACGTTGCGAGAAAATACTCGCCGAGCTTCGTCAAGACGCTAGACGTGCTGCGGAGGCGAAGAAGCACAAGCCAAAGAGCACTGTCTATGGAGCAGCACGGTGGGGAACAAACGATGATCTAGTTGCCGGCGGATACATTCAATCTAAGCCTGATCCAAAACGACTAATCATCGGTAGAACCGCCAACAGGCAATACATTCAAGTGCCCGAATTGTGGACGCACGCTCACGCCCTTGTTTGCGGACGCACCGGCGTAGGAAAGTCGCGAGGGTTCTTCATACCGCAGCTCATAGAGCGAATCGGAACAAGCATGATTGTCACCGAAGCAACGCCCGGCTACGAGCAGGGAGAACTGTACAAGCTCACGTCAGGCTGGCGCAGGATGGCTGGACATGATGTGTATTGCTTCAATCCCGCAGACATGACATCGAATCGAATCAACCCGATCGATCGCGTCCGCCGCGCACCGCCAGAACTAAAGGCGCAGCTCGCTGAAAAACTGGCAGACCTCGTCATCCTCAACGGCGAACCAACAGAAGGAAGGTACGAACAAACCTGGAATCGTTCAGAAAAGTTGCTGCTGATTCCGCTAATACTGCACGCCGCAGCAGGCGATCCGCAGTACGGTCACTTCGGTGCCCTGCGCTGGTTGCTCCTCACAGGACCAAAGCGGCTAGGAGAAGTGCTCAAAGAAAGTCCATCTGAACTGGCGCGGATGGAGTTCGAAGGATGGATGCGCCTCAGCGGAGAAACAGACTTTCGTTACGGCGTGTTCTCTGGGCTCATTACAAAACTGAATCCATGGATGACGGACCAGATGGTAACGCTCACCGAAACCACGGACATCGATTTAGACTCGCTGAAAAATCGCCTGTTCACGTTCTACCTGGCGGTGCCCAGCCGCAGCAGAGACAGCAAGCTAATCGGTTCTCTCATGCTTAACTTCCTGCTCGATCACATTCTCGAATTGAAGGACAAGGGAGACCTGAAGCATCCGATGTCGATGCTGCTAGATGAATTCACCAACTTCGGAAAGATCGCCGGCATCTCAGACACTCTATCCATCATCCGCAAAAACAAAATCGGCTTGGTGCTCGGGTTCCAGAACTACTTTCAGCTTGAGCAGGTGTACAGCAGAAAGGAGGCACAAATCATCATCGACATGCCTGCAACGCAGGTGTACTTCAAACAGAAGACATTTGCAGAAGCGCGAGACCTCAGCGAAGCTATCGGACGCACCACTATCGAGGAGGCGACAGTGAATGACAGCGGCCGCGTGCACGAGATCATTCAAGGTCGAGCATTGATAACGCCGGATGAACTGATTAGTCTCAAAAACGAAGTCATCGTGTTCACGGCTGATACCAAGCCGCTCAAACTTCCGCTCACATCGCCCACTGCATACGAGCAAGCGCTCGCGTATGACGCGCCAGAACGAAAGCGACATGCTGTCAGCGACTTCGTGCGGCGTAGAGGCGACATCGCACGGAACCAGGCGGGCGACACCAACGGCGAGAAAGACGTTCGCAAAAACGAAAACCGGTCAGAAAAATCTGATCGCTTCGATCGCGGCAATCGCCAGCAATCTTCCCGCAAGTACAAAAACAAACCCGAATACAGAAACAGAGATCGCAAATCAGAACAAAGTCGTCGCCAATCAGGCACCACGCCTCCAGATTACGGCGACTAACTTTCCCCTCCACTTTCAATTCGCGCAAGAGAAACTGCGCAAGCGCAACCGATTCAATACCGGAGGTAAATAACGTATGGCTATCGTCGCAATCATCGTCGGCATATTCGTATTCTTGCTCACCGGAGCAATGGTCAACGAAGTCACACACGATCCGGGCTCCGGCCTCATGCCGGGGCTCGTGCTCGGTGTTCTCGCCGCCTATCAAATCTTCAAAGCCGCGTGCGAAGAACGCGCGAAGTTCCTTCATCCGGAACCGCGCGAATACAACGTTCCCGCAAAAATCGCTTTCGGCAAAATCCGCGAAATTCTCGCCGAGACGTCCTACAACTATGGCGACAAATGGCACGTGGTCACCGCTGACACGCAATCCGGCCGCATCACTGCGAATCTTCGCTTCATAGATGAATTCACACGTTTCGAAGGCGACGCGCGGGGCAACATCCACACCCGCAAAGAAAGGCTCCAGCGCTTCCTGTCTGTGGAGATCCAAGTGAACCAAACAGAAAGAGGCACAATGCAAGTGCAACTGGACTTTTCACCTGTCGTGGAAGGCGTGAATTACAACGCCTGCGACTCAATCGTTTCCTCACTCTCGGCGAGTATCGAATCTGCTCTTCGCGGTGTCGCCGCTATCCCTGATGGGAAAAGCACTTAGGTTGGTGAGCGTTAACCGAAGAGACGAATCTGTTCTATCTGCTCATCAGTCTCTGCAGCTTTCGCCGATTCAATAACCCTGTCGATTGCCGCTCTGTTCGTGTGCCGATTCTTGCCTAACGGACGGGCGCCTGTCTTAAGAAGCAATCTATTTCCTGCTGCTGACTCTGGCATACCATCGTAAACGGGAGCAAAGAGCGGTTTGCCCATTTCCAAACAAGTCCGTCCAGCGGCGATGCTACCACCCGTAGTGCCTGCCTCAATGAGGATCATAGCGTTCGCAATCGCACAGATTACGGAGTTCCTAGCCATGGCATTATGAACGCTCCATGGAAGTTTTGGTTCAAATTGACTGACGACAGCTACACGATCCCAATCCCAAACATCCTTTATCTCTTGCTTGATTCTGAAGTGCAAGATTCCCTCGGGAAGTACAAATAATGTCGTACCACCTGCTGCAAGAGCGGCTCTATGGGTCGTTATATCAACTCCAGCGGCATAGCCTGACACAATAGTAAAGTCATTTTTTGCAAGTTGCTCTGCACAGTCACGCGCGGTATCAATGCCTTTCTCGCTGGCCTTCCGCGATCCACAAAAGCCAACCGACATGCTGGACAACAGTTTTCGGTTTCCCCGACAGTAGAGCAAAGGCGGAGCCTTGGTTTTCATCCCAGCTTTCAGGGTCGCAGGGTAAGCTTCATCAACCGCGCATAACAAATAGACACCCTTATCTTCAAGCTCTTTTTCCAAAGCCTGAATACGATCATCAGCTTGAAAGTTGTTCAGCTGTTCTTCGGTAAGTTTGTCTTTCAACGCTTCAGGCTTGACGTCAAATACTGATGGAGAAAGACCTGACTTCTCACACCAATTCAATAAGGCATTCACCTTGGCAGGTCCAAGACCCGGAACGTGCAGCAATCGCATAATTGTCAGAGAGTTTTCGGTTCCTATCATGGTCGCACCTCCTCTCAATCCTGATTACTGCATGTCTTTTCGCAAGCCAGACCATATACACAAGAAGCACCGTTATCGAGAAGCAATTTTCCTACGTAGTTCATTGTAGTGCCTGATTGATAAAGGTCGTCAACAATTAAGATACGCTTCCCCTTTACAGCCTCCTGATCCACCGCAATAGTGTCCTTAAGTTCATTGAGGCGCTCGTCTGCGGGTGTTTCTTTCATCTCGCGCCTGGCTTTAACTGTTCGAATCGCAGCCGATAAGTTGTCGAGCCCCAAATCTCTCGCAATTCGGTCGGCAATGAATCCAGGTAGGCTGTATTCCTTTGAGGGATCCGATCTCGGCGTCGCCAAAACTGAATTGACTCGATAGTAGGATTTACTCGTTTTGACGAAGTTGATGCAAGCCTCGGCCAGCTGTGCGGCAGCTGACAACGTCTCTGTAGAAGGGCTGTCGGATCCACCATACAGTTTTGCTAACTGTCGCAGTTGTGCAATTTGAGTAAGCCCTCTTTGAGGGTCGCCGCATTCGCAGGTGTAATCGAGTGCAAATGAAACTCGCAGCGAATCTCGAATGCCTACAAACTGACTGATACACCCGACCCATTCGCCAATTTCATTTAACTGATCATTGGTGGCATTTTTCAGGTAGGTGTAGCTAACCCTATCTCCATTCTGTCTTTCAAAAGGTAGCCGCTCAATTGCAGGAGCATTTCCTCGAGCATGACAGAATTCATCAAATGCCGGGCAGAAGGTCTCAAAAAAAGGAAAACTAAGAGAATAGTCTGTTTTGTCTCCAACAGGCGCTTGGAGGGCCGTCCATGGAAGATTGTGCCAGGACGGATCAATCAATCTATGTCTGCGCGGCTGCATCGTAAGCAACTTCTGCAAATCCTCCTCCGATATCGATTCACCCTGTTTCCTTAATCCACCAAATCCGAACAACATTTTTTCCCTTCGTCCAAAGTAAGGACTAATCATTTAGACGTCGTACCACTGAAAAAAGTTCAAAAGCAATTATTACCGATCGCTGGCGCTAGACCGGGCTTGCGATCGTGAATCAACGTCAATCTCCACAGCTTCATTGATAATCAGTTTCCATGTCTTATCCTTTTCCCGAGCCGCTTCCAAACCTTCGATAAGTGGTCGAACGGAGGGATCTAACAGCTTCATAGATTTCGCTATGCGAGCGAACGGCAAGAGCGATTTTGCCTGCGTCCTGCAAGCAAACATATCAAGCATATAGCCTAAACGTCGAACAGCCGCATTTTCATAGTAGTTTGCCAATCCAGCCAATTTGTGCGAATCCGCCTCGCTTCCCAGATCATGCACAATCTGCGCGAAGCCATTAATGCCGCCTACTCCACGGAAATATCGGGCACAATCCAGAAGCGTTAATTCCAGGTTGGCAACCTTGGCGAAACCGGTTTCGCTCTTTAGTTGCCGCAAGAATTCCGTGCGATTGGTCTCACCAAACACATCGGGCTTCTGATAGACGAACTGTATTCGCTGAAGGCCGGCTTCGAAACCTCTAAGCTGTTTTGGCAATACGACCTGAAAGACCATCGAGGCTTGATGCGAAGAACCATGAAATGCGGCTGCCTTCAGCAACGAAATCCGATAGTCAATTTTCAAAAACGCCATCAGCGGATCAATCCAACGCACCGCATCTGGTGCACCGGCAATACGATCCTCGGGACGAAGAATTACATAGAAACCTCGCCAGGGGCTCCAGAGCTTCTGCTTCTTGCTCAGTCTTGTGGCCGACGCCGCGAACGCTCCCTCAGTCAAGCCGAGCCGCATCAACGCGTCCTCCCTCGAAAAGTGATAGGCGCCTCGGCTCATCAGTTCTTCGGTGTACCTGGTCAGACTCACTCCCCAATTATACGCATATTTAGACACTATATGTCGATATTTGCATAGGATTGGGGCTGTTGTTAAAGCTAGCAACTCTAACCTTTAACAAGCGCGTTCGCTATTAAAGGCAATTTGAATAGCAGGACAGGGGAGCGCCTTACGTACCGTTTGCATAAGGTATCGCTTCATGATACTATTTGCAAACGGTACCGCATATCAAAAGGTATCCAGAAATGATACTTTTTGCAAACGCGAGCGCAATCAGTTATGAACAGGGGAGTTATCGCGAAATACGTAGATGAGCTGCCTGCGAACGGCCGCTACACTTTCAATCGCGCAGAGCTTCAGCAGAAATTTCCAGTATCAGACGCGGCGGTCAAGCTTGCCTTGCATCGTCTCCAGAAGAAAGGCAGGGTCGTGAGTCCGCGCCGCGGATTCTATGTGGTGGTGCCGGAAGAATACAAACACACCGGAGCACCACCACCGGCGTGGTTCATTGATGCGCTTATGAAAGATTGGCAGTCGGATTATTACGTAGGACTGCTCAGTGCGGCCGAGATACACGGCGCCGCGCATCAGCGTCCTCAAGAATTTCAAGTAATGTGTGACCGCGCACATCGCACCATCGATATATCGCGCTATCGAATTCGCTTCTTCAAAAAATGGAATCTCAGCGACGTCCCGGTCCTCAACCATAAGACGCCGACTGGCTTTATGAAGGTTTCTACTCCCGAGGCCACCGCATTGGATCTCGTGCGCTACTACCAAGACGTTGGATACTATGGAAACGTAGCGACCGTTCTTTCTGAACTGGCGAATTCGATGAACGCGCAAACGCTGGTCTCTGCCGCGAAATCCGGGGTAGAACTCGCGGTCGTGCAAAGATTAGGCTATCTCCTTGAGCTAGTCGAAAAACATAAACTAGCGGATTCCTTGTACAACTGGCTTTCCACGCGGTCGCCTCGTGTGACGAGTCTACGAACCGATCTAGATGCGAAGGAATCTCCCTTGAATCGACGATGGTCGCTCCACATAAACGAACATGTGGAGGCAGACGCATGATACCGCGGACAGTGCTGACAGTTTGGCGTACAAATGCTCCGTGGCCCGGCGATGATCAGGTCGAACAAGATCTCGTAATCTCCAGGGCGCTCGTCGAGTTGTATTCGGATGATCTGATAGCCAGCAGCCTCGCGTTTCGCGGAGGCACGGCATTGAATAAGCTCTTTCTACCGTCAATGAGCCGCTATTCAGAAGATATTGATCTGGTCGCTGTCCGTGCGGAGCCAATAGGACCAGTGATGGGGCGAATCAGGGAAGTGCTTACGCCATGGCTTGGAAAACCTAAGTACAAGCAGACAGAGGCGATGGTCACATTCCATTTTTCCTACACGGCGGAACCGCCCATGGAAAAGCCAATGAAGCTGAAACTCGAAATAAATACGAGGGAGAACTTTGCTGTCTATGGGTACGAGAGTCGCCCGCTTGAAGTTACGTCCGAATGGTTTTCTGGAAAAGCTGATATCAGAACCTTCACGTTGGACGAGCTGCTAGGCACCAAACTCCGAGCACTTTACCAGAGGAAGAAGGGCCGCGATTTATTTGATCCATGGTTGTGCAATTCTGCACTTACAGTCGACCCAGAGAGGGTCGTACACAGTTTTCTTCAGTACATGAGCAGCAACAATACGAAGGTATCGCGCGCGGAGTTCGAAGAAAATCTCTTGAAGAAGTTGGAAGATGCCGCATTCCGCGGTGATATACGCCCACTCCTTCGTCCCGGCATCACCTACGATGTCGATGAGGCCGGTCGATACATGCTGGAGCAAATAGTGAGTCGATTGCCCGGCAAACCTTGGAAGCGCCCTGACTGATTGCGCGGCCGAGCGCTTGTGGAGTGAGCAGATGAAATTGTCTGACATTGCAAACGTAGTTGATGTCGAGCACGACAATGGTCGGTTGATTGAGATCGGTTTGACGACCGTCAGCATAAAAGACAGAGCGATTTTGCAGTCGTACAGCTTGCCGATCGCACCAGATTTCGATCTTTCGCCCGAAATATCTCACCTTACAGGTTGGACGTCCGCGAAGTTACGGAAGCAGGGCATCACCAAAGCTGAGGCCATCCGGAGGTTAGCCGGATACGGTTTCGGCAATCGGCTCCTGGTTTCTGACGCAAGCGACGAGATTCCTTTCTTGGAAGAAGCGCTGATGTCTCGATTCAGTCAACATCGATTGAATGTGTCGATCCTGTTTTCGCTGACCACAGGCAAAGACATCAATCTCGGACTCGAAGCCATGCTCGCCGCATGCGGACTGAATCTCGAAGGAAGACTCCATTCCGCAGCGGACGACTCCAGGAATATTGCTCGATTATTCCTACTGCTCCTGCCTGAGCAAAGGCTGCTCGAACCAGCTCAATCACCGATTGGTTGAACGCCAGCAACTTACCGGGTCGCCTTGCGCCGAATCGGTACGACCTTGCCAGTGCTCTTTCGCGGTGCCGGGCCTGAAACTTTTCTGTCCGGATAAATCTTGCTCTCGATGAAATCAGAAATCTTTTGCATCGGCTCGCGCAGGCGCTCCACGTCGGCGACGATGTAGCCGACTGTGACATCGGTGCTGTCCTTGTGATTAGCAAGACGCTTGATCGCGTAATACGGTATATCCAAGCTCTCGGCAATCGTTATAAATGTGCGGCGCAAATCGTGCAAACTAAACTCGATACCAGTCTCCTCCGCGATCTTGTCCAGATCAGGACGCAAGTCTCGTAGCTGTCCTTTCGTGATCTTTGAAGGAAATACAAGGTCGTTGCATCGACTGCGCCAACGCCGTTCGAGAATCTGACGCATTGGCTGCGTGATCGGTAACATGTGTGGTTGCCGGTTTTTGGTATCACGCACTAAGATTGTTTTCCCTTCGAAGTCGATGTTGCTCCACTGTAATCCGGCCGCCTCGTTCCGGCGCAGCCCGGTGAACAACAAGAAAACCAGAAAATCACGAGCGACTTCATTCTTCAACTTCTGCACGCCTTGATACCAGGTTTGCAGTTCATGCGACTTCACGACGCCCTGCCGTCTGTCCAGCTTGTTCCAGGCTTTGACCTCCGATAATCGGCGGACCGGATTTTCCTTCAATAAGCGCTCGCCATCGAATCTTTGATAGGTCGTAATTGCGTAAGTAAATAGCGCGCGCAAGATTCTCATAACGTGATTCGCCGCGCCTTTCTTCCCTGATTGAGTGATCTCGCGATGACGCATTTCAACCATCTCTCGAGTAATGCACTCGATGGGCGTATCCATCCAATCTGCCAGACTGCTTGCCACCACTATGCGGTAGATGTAGCGAGTGCTTTCCTTGAGCGATTCGCCGCGCGATTGCAAATAGTCTTCGAGGACTTTCTTCAGCGTAATCTCGCTTTGCTTTTTTATCGCCTCCTCTTGTGCTATCTGCTTCCGCCGCTTCTCCAGCGCGCTCCGCTTCTCTTGGTTCGGATCAATGCCTTGCGCCATCATCCCCAGGATCTGCTTCGCTTCCAGGCGGGCGTTGTCTGTCGTCCAGATACCATGCGTGCCGATCGTCACTGTCACTTTCTTTGATCCGCCGCGCACGCTGTTCTCTACGATGTACACTTTCTTGCCGGCAGGTGTCACCTTGACAGCGAACCCCTTGAGTTCAGTGTCTCTTACCTTTCCTGGCTTTGTGAGCGCGTCTACGTAGCTTTTATACAGTCGATGCTTCATAACTACCTCATTTTCTAGCCCAGACTAGCCCAGAGCCTGAACTTAATTTTCGGTCTAGTAGGGCTTTTAGCCCACTTTTCTAGCCCAGAACTAGCCCAGACGATAGAGATAAGCATATCATTGTCAGTAGCTGTTCGTAAATGCCGAAACACTGACTCTATGAACATTAGCGGAAATGTTCATCAACGTTCCGGCAACTTGACAAAAAGTCCCGAAACCCGCATAACTTCGTAAAACACTTAACTTAGGATCTAGTGTAGCAATACGTAAGGGTTCAAGTCCCTTCTCGCCCACCATCTAAGTTTCCGCCGAAAGGCGGTTTTCTTTTTGGGGGAGGTCCCGTGGTTCACCTCTACCTGTCCATCGGACGGGGCGGCAAACGGGCTTGATGCGGAATCGTGCGAGTTGTTTTCCAGCGCTTACCTGGTCCACACCCCCATTGTCGCAAGCAAGCCGCATCGGCTCTTCGCTCGTAAGCAAAGTTCAACGCTCGCCTTTCGGGCAATACAGCTTTTCCAGTCTTTTAAGAGAGGCTCGGGCAGCTTTTTTTGTTTTAGCGATACATCTGAACCACCGAGGCCGGCAACATGATCGCGACCGCCAGATGGTTTGACAGGCGGAGATTAATCAAATGGGCAAGACCAGGTGGAATTAGCACTTCCTTGCGATCATCACGCATCCCTCGTAGCACATTCGGCATAAGTTGTCACACCCTTGCATAGTCCGGCTCGCCGCTCACTCCCCGCCTCCACAATTTGACAGAAGAAATTGAGTTGTTTCATTTGCTCGATCGTCGTGCAAGGTGTTCGCACGAGATCCGGATTTGCCACCACGAAAGCGCTGCTCTTCGCGCGGGAGATTGCCACGTTGAGGCGATTTTTGCTGAGCAAAAATTCCATACCGCGAGGAGATGCAGTACCCTCACTGGCGCACATCGAGAGAATCACAATTGGCGCTTCCTGTCCCTGAAATTTGTCCACAGATGCGACGCGCGCGTCCGGAAGGCGACTGGCTATCAATCTAACCTGCATGTTGTATGGCGCCACAATAAGAATGTCATTGAGCGTAATCTTTCTTGCCGCCCCTAACTGCTTGTCGAACACTTGACACATCTGAAGTTCGCTGGCCAGATGCGCGATGGCATCCGCTTCTTCCACGCTGCCCTGCGTGTTTCCTTCGTGCTTCACGGGCACGAAAATGATCCCGGCTTCCTTGCCGAAGCGCTCACTCAATGCAGGCGGCATAATCAATACTTGCGACTCGTTACCAGCCTCTGAGTGGAGCCGGTCCTCATACACCGCAGACGATACTACCTTGCACAGCTCAGGATGCATCCGTCGCGTAGTGCTCAAGAAAATACCAAGAGTTTGAGGAATGGTGGCATGGTCCTGCAACAAGTAATCGAGAATCGATTGTCCGCTTTCGCCGGGATGCGATCCTTGAATGGGTTGCTCGAGTTGCATCTGATCGCCGAGAAGGACAATATTCTGCGTGCTCGGCGACATGCCAACAAGATTCGCCATAGAAACTTGTCCTGCTTCGTCGACGAACAAATAGTCCAGCTTTGCCTCCGCATCCGGATGACTGAATGCCCAGGCTGTTCCACCAACGAGATTGAAAGTCTGACCGCTGGCAAAAAACTCCCTGCCGCTCTCGCGGAATTCAATCTCGACCGGCAAATTCGTTTTGCTACCAGATGAGCCATCCTTTCCGATCTTGAAC
>DATNRC010000432.1:0-23395 GCA_036703705.1 Candidatus Obscuribacterales bacterium | reverse complement strand
AATCGGTTCAGCCGTTCTATGCCGAAGCCAAATTGCCGCTCGAAGTGACTTCAGGAGATCGCATTCTCCTGCCGGTGAGCTTGATCAATGCAACAGCAGATAACCTTGCTGGGGCAGCCGTGAATGTCGCATTGCAGGGGGACTTCAAACTCCCGGAATTGATCAAGAGACACACAAGCATCGGTGCCGGCGGCCGCGTGCGTTGCATACAGCCGATTCAGGTCGGCATCGTAAATGGTGTCAAAGAATTCGCCCTTACGGCCAAGGCAGGAAGATTCGAAGACAAGGTCACCCGCAAACTTTCCGTCAAACCGAAAGGCTTCCCGATTGAGGCGAGCTTTGGCGGAATCCTGGAACCAGGCAAGCCGGTCATCCACAAAATCACGATTCCAAAAAGTGTCATTGCAGGGAGCATGGTGTCGAACACCGCCGTTTATCCGACTCCGCTTGCCAATATGACGCAAGCCCTCGAGCGAATGATCCAGGAGCCGTGCGGCTGTTTCGAACAAACTTCGTCGACCAGTTATCCGCTCACGATGGCTCAGCAGTACTTCCTGTCGCACACGGGCATCGACCCCAAGCTGGTGCAAGCGTCACGCCAGAAGTTGGACACCGGCTATCAGAAGCTCGTCAGCTTCTGGTGTCCGGATCGAGGCTATGAGTGGTTCGGCGAGAATCCAGGGCACGAGGCTCTTACCGCATTTGGATTGCTCCATTTTGCTGACATGTCCAAAGTGCGTCAGGTCGACCAAAACATGGTCGCCACCACTCGCAATTGGCTGCTCAAGCAGAGGGACGGGCATGGCGGCTTTAATCGCAAACGCCGCTCTCTGCATACCTGGATTGAAGACAAGGACTGCTCCAACGCTTACATCACATGGGCTTTGCTGGAGACAGGACAGAATCCGGGCGACTTGAAACAAGAGCTCGAATCACTCAAGAACGCCGCCGCAATGAGTCAGAACTCATATGTGGTGGCACTGGCGGCAAACGCCCTTCATCTGGCGGGACAAAAGGCCGAAGCAAATAAATTGATGGAACGTCTGGCTGCCAAACAAAAGACTGACGGCAGCGTGGACGGTATCACGAGCTCGATTGTCGGCAGCGGCGGCGAGTCGCTGGAAATCGAAGGCACGTCCCTGGCAACACTGGCCTGGCTGCGCGAACCCAAATACGCCGGCAGAGTCGAGAAGAGCATCAAACACCTCGCAGATTCCTGCAAATCAGGACGTTATGGTTCGACGCAATCTACGGTGCTCGCTCTGCGCGCCATCGTCAATTACGACGCCCAGCGCGCGCGACCAAAGGCTCCCGGCAAAGTACGCGCCTACGTGGATGGACAATCGATCGGCGACTGGGCTCAGTTCAGCCAACAGACTCAGGGCCCAATCAAACTGCCCGACCTGACGGAACTGCTGACGCCTGGCGAGCACAAACTCGAGCTCCGTATGGAGGGCGGCGCACCGATGCCCTACTCCATGGCCGTGAAGTACAACACACCCACGCCAGCGAGCGACAAAGCGTGCAAGATGGACATAGCGGTAAAGATGGCAAAAGACAAGGTGCTGGAAGGCTCAGCCACTGAAGCCGAAGTAACAGTCCTCAACAAAACAAAAGAAGTGGTACCGAATCCGGTGGCGATTGTAGGCCTGCCCGGAGGACTGGAGCCGCGCCACGATCAGTTGAAGGAATTGGTCAAGAAGGGCAAGATCGACGCGTACGAAGTGCGCGGTCGGGAGGTTGTTCTCTACTGGCGTGCGCTGCCTGCTGAAGCAAAAGTGGAAGTGCCGTTGAGTCTCATCGCTGCGGTTCCCGGAACCTTTACCGGACCGGCGAGCCGCGCTTATCTCTATTACACCGACGAGCACAAACGCTGGGTGGACGGCATGCGCGTCGAGATTGCGGCGAAATAGAAACACGACGCCAACGATGTGAGAGCCAGGTGGCGGCGGGCCGCACTAGAGCCCGCCGCCGCTTTACAACCAGCGAAGAGTGCGCCTGCCCCAATCCGGATTGCAAAGACTTGCTTAGTATCTGAGCACTTGTCAGGCTAACTGATCTAATCTTTTTGGCGTAGGCAGAGTTTAAGGAGCCGTTTACATGCGTCATCCCGACGTTCCTGAATCACTTGAGGGTTGGTGGATTCTCCACCGCATGTATGCGTTTGACCGCCTGGCGTGGGACAAGCTGCCCCAGGACGAGCGCAAAAGTATCGTTCGCGAGGCAGTGGCAGCGCTCGAATCGCTGAAGAAAAGCGATAACACGGATGTCGGGCTGGCCCAAATGCTGGGGCACCAGGTCGATCTGATGCTCACCCACTACAGCAAAAGCTACGAGGGTTTGGCGCACGCTGAGATGGTGGTGGACAAATTGCGCCTCAGTGAGTTTCTGACCGCCTCTACTTCGCATGTTTCCGTACTGGAGCTTGGTTTGTATGATGCCACAGCCAAGATTCATGCAACGCTCAGGGAGCGCAACTTGAAGGCGGGCTCAAATGAGTGGAATGAGGCTTTTGATGAGCTGCTGAAGGCCCAGGAGCAATCCTCGCATTATGCAGGACGGCTATGGGCGCGCATTCCGCAGCGCCGCTATGTATGCTTCTATCCTATGGATAAGAAGCGCGGCGAAGCAGTCAATTGGTACATGCTGCCTTATGAAGAGCGCCAGAAACTCATGCTGGAGCACGGCAAAATTGGACGGACTTATCACGGCATTGTCACGCAGGTCATTTCAGGCTCCATCGGCTTCGACAATTTCGAATGGGGGGTAGACCTCTATGCCGATGACCCGCTTGTCTTCAAAAAACTCATTTATGAGATGCGCTTCGACGAAGCCAGCGCCAAATACGGGCGTTTCGGCGACTTCTATTCCGGCTTGCAATTCTCGATCGACCAGCTTGAGACTTACCTGGACGGGCGAGCGGTGCCGGCTCTCAATACTTTGGAAGCAGTCAAAGCTTGACGCCAAGCTTGAAAAAGCTCACTCCCAGGATTGATGTCAGTAGAGCTCAAAGAATCATGTGCGTCTGGGGGATCTGACGCATAATCTATTAGTCGACATTCGTTGGGGAGTGCACCATGAACGTTATAGTTGCAATCGACAGCGCACAGAGTGCCGAGACCGCCCTCAAATTTCTGAAAGACTGCAAATATGGGCCCCCAGATCATATTCACCTGGTGCATGTCATAGTTCCCGGCTTTGCCGACGCAAAAGTAGCTGGTATCCCGGATGTGGTGGCCGAAGAAAGAAGCACAGAGCAAAAATTGCTCGACGCCCTGTCGGCAACTATCAAGAACAACCTGGGCGCCGAAGTTACAACAGATATACTCGCCGGCGACGTCGGCTCGGTTATCGCCGATGTTTGCAGGCGTTTCGATGCCGATGAAGTAATCGTGCCCAGTCACGCAAGACACGGCTTCAGTCGTCTCTGGTTTGGCAGCGTAGCAGACGAGATCGTCGACGAAGCACCATGCACGGTGATCGTATTGAAAATGCCTCAAACTGCGCGGTGACAGCTGCAATTTGACAGCGACAGCCGATTGTAAAGTCTAACCATCGAACGACATCGACAAGGTTTCGAGCATATTTGAGCGCGAGAAAGTAAAAGACGCTTACTGGCTCGTTAGACACTGCACGTTAAAGCGTCGTGAGATTATGCATGACTTTTCCGCCTATCGTGGACATTCCAGGTTAGGGCAAGCAAAAAGACAGACAAGACTGCAGCCGCAATAATGACGATAAAACCAATATCCCACCCGAAGCGCTCCACCAATTGTCCAATGCCTACTTCGGCCGCGGTGGCGCCTATATAACCGAAAAGGCCAGTCAGTCCGGCCGCGGTTCCCACAGCCTTTTTCGGCACGAGATCCAAAGCTGCCACACCAATGAGCATTACCGGACCATATATGAGGAAGCCAATGGCAATGAGAGCGAGAGAATCGACAGCGAAATTTCCCTTCGGATTGAGCCAGTACACAACAATCGCTCCTGCCACCAGAAGCATTGAAATCACCATGATAGGCGACCTTCGCCCATGAAAAATCCTGTCGCTCGCCCACCCTGAAAAGAGCATTCCCGGAATTCCTGCCAACTCATACAAACTGGATTGCAGCGCGGAATTCGTGATGTTGTATCCCTTAACTTCGGTGAGATAGGTCGGTGCCCAGTTGAGGACACCATAACGAACAATGTAAACCAGCACATTGGCAGCAGCAAAAATCCACAGAAATTTGTTGTTGAGAACATACTTGAATAAGATCTCCGAGCCCGAAAGCTCTCGCTCTCTGTCATCTACCGATGTAGATGGATAGTCATTCATATGTTCTTCGATGGGAGGAAGTCCCACCGATTGTGGTGTATCGCGCAAGAAGACAACGATCAACAATCCGGCGATTATCCCCAGGATTGCAGGCATATAGAAAGCACTCTGCCAGGCGCCGATGACAACAATTGAGTAGCTGGCGATGATTGGTGCAAGCATTCCACCGACATTGTGAGCAAGATTCCAAACAGCCATTTTTGTGCCACGCTCTCCATCGGAAAACCAGTGCACCATGGTTCTGCCGCAGGGAGGCCATCCCATCCCCTGAAACCAGCCGTTAAAGAACCAGAAGAGCACCATAAAAAGAAGACCCGGCAAAAATCCGAAAAGTAGATTGACCAGCGCTGACAATATGAGTCCCGTTGCCAGGAAATATCGAGGATTCGAACGATCCGATACATTGCCCATCAGAAACTTGCTCAGCCCGTACGCCACCGTCAGCGATGACGCCAGAAGTCCGACATCACCCTTGGTGAGGCCAAGTTCATTGATAAGGTACGGCTTAGCAACGTTGATATTGACGCGCACGAGATAGTAGCCTGCATAGCCAACGAAAATAGTAAGCAGCATCTGAGCACGATAGCGCCTGTATGCAGATTCAATCCGATCGTCCGGAAGACGTTCGACAAATGGTGCCGGCTTGTAGAGGTGAAAAAGCTTGGTCAAATGCTCGCACTTTGTAAGCTGTGAGCTTGCATTCTACTTTATGGCCGCTCCTGCGGTGCGCGCAGGAAATAGAGAATCTGTTCACTTAGATTTTCGTATGGCGAGGTCGTCCAATCCCTGCAAAACACGGTAATCGTGCAACGATTGTCGCAGATCGACACCCATCATTGCATCAGTCGGCATGAACTCGGCGATCTTGATAAGGCGCCCCTTTTCACTGCCACCGTGTTTCCTGCATTTGCCTCACAGGTTCAAGCAAAATTGAAAGCACGGTCCGCCTGCGTGTCACGATTTCGCATGTTGCGGTCATGCCACTGAGCAAACGCCGTTCGCGGCCTCTCGCCATGATTGATTGTCGATCGGGGATGATACGTGCAATGTAGACAGGACCAGCCTGAGCTTGAGGGGAAACGCCCGGCTGCCCGCCAAAGGACGCATTTGGAGAAGTAGGCGGCATACCCTGTGTTGCAGCGGCAACCGCTGGTGATGCGGCAGGCAGTGCCGGATGTCCGCTCGTCGCCGCGGCCGCCATTGGCTCTGCCGCCGCTTCGACGTGCTGCACCTTCCCTTGAATGATCCCGAAATCCTCAAAAGGATATGGTGAAAGTTTGATCTTGACTGTCTGACCAGCCTCCACGAAACCCGCATCTTTATTAGGAATAGCCGCTTCAAGCACAAGACTTCGACCAGCGGGCACAACACTCAGGAGCCGTTCGCCGCGGGATACTACCTGTCCCTTGCCTCGCATTCTGATACCGGTGACGGTGCCGTCAATAGGCGCAGTGAGCGTGCTTCTGCCCAGAATATGGCTGACACGTTGAAGCTCAGCATCAGCCTGTTTTACGCGGGACTCCTGCTCCTTGACACTGGCTGCAATTTGATCGGCCTTGGCCCTGGCCCGTGCAAGCGCTGACTGATACGACTTCAACGCCAATGAATATTTGCGAGTTGCTGAGCGGCTGAGGACATCCACCTTGCCCATCTCCGCCGATATGACGTGGATATTAGCCTTATGCTCCAGTCCGGAGGCTCTGCTCTGTGACTGCAACTCGGCGAGTTGCGCTTCAGCAATAGCAACCTTTTTTGTGAGTTCCGCAACAGTTGTTTCTTGTTTCGTGACCGCGTTTATGCTCCGCTGCAATTCAATCACCATATTCAGGTGATCGACTTTGGAGACCGCGCCTTCCTTCATTATGTACGCAATGGAGCGTTCCTTTTCTTGCGTGGCATTTTTGATTATCTTCAATTGCTCCAACTCAACTTTTGCCGACTCAAGAGCCTTTTTCAGCTGCTCGATCTCAATCGACTTCTGAGTTATCTTCGCCGCGCGTTCTGCTGTTCGCTCCTTGAGGGCCTGCTCTTGCATTTGACGTTGCGCTTGCAAATTAGTGCGTTGTGAAATGATGCCGCTCATTTCGGATGCCATCCTCTGATTTGCCTGCGCATCCAGCTCGGCCTCACGCAGATCGGCATGTGCCAAATTCAAGTCGGCAATCGCCGCAGCCGATCCGTTCTCGTCGATGGCTTCGCCGACAACAGTGCCAGGTCTGTCTATGGCGGCGCGGATTGTCGCGAGAGCCCGATTGACGACCTCCAGACGCTGTTTCGCAATGTCCAGGTCGGCTTGACGTTTTTCCACTTCTTTGCTGTCGGCGGTCGGTTCGAGCACGACAAGGACATCACCAGCCTTGACCGTCTGTCCTTCCTTGACAGCGACGCTTTGAATCACTCCATCTCTTTCTGGTTGGACAAATTTGACCAGTCCTTGCGGGACTACAGTCGCGGGGGCCGAGGATACGACATCGATTTCAGCGACACATGCCCAAACTGCAGCAGCAGCAATCGCGCATATCATGCCATAAAGAAAGACGCGCACCAATTCCGGTGCCAATTCCGTTCGCTCAAGATCCCCGTATCGTCGCGCCTGCGGCGACATCGGTTGCGTCTCGGACGGCACCGGCGATAGATGTACTAACTTTCCTTTTTCCTGCCCCTTCCTCTTTGGATTTTGCATAACAGCTCACTGTCTCTCAGTCCGCAGTGCGCACCGGCAAGAGCCCGATCTCGCCGGTGCCCATCAACTCTGGCCTTTCTTGGGGTTGACTCCGTTGTCATCCTCCGGCCCGACAAAGCACTGGATTTTTGCTCCCTTACCTTTTTTGCCCCCACCGATAATCTCTTTCATTTCATCGGCATTCATTGTCTCGAACAGACTAAGGTCATCATACTCTTCGGTTCTTTCCATGGTCATACCCTCCTGTCGGTATCCTTAATGAGAAAAAGGGTCACAAATTTGCAATGTTGTGGGTCAACCGATGAGGCGCTTAAGGTCATGCGACGACAGTCCAAAGCACTCGAACGCCATGTGTCGGTATGTTCCACGCCAGAACTATGGCAATGAAAAGCGGATTCCCACGTCCTGAGGACATGGAGCCAGCCTTAACGACTTAAATAATAGTCGAAATTTCTCCTCTTGACTACTTAACTTCTGTTAAGTCATGTCCCGGAAACGCTCGTCTTTGGGTGGGGCGATACTGGATCTATGATGCCTGCTGAATTTGGCAAAACCAAGAGAGGCTCGATCAGCAAAAGCAATGTTAACGCGCCTTCCACGGTCGACACACGTCTTCTTTCACGCGCCGAAACCCGACCACTTTCTCATCTCGATGGACGCTTTGGCGACGGACAAGACACAGCATCAAGACAGGGCCTGCGCCCACAGGTGATAGTAAGCGCCTTTCCTTTCTAAGAGCGTTTCGTGGTCACCCCGCTCGATAATCTCTCCACGATCCACAACCAGGATGAGGTCGGCGTCCTTCACCGTCGACAGGCGGTGAGCGACGAGGAAAATCGTCCGCCCCTTGCGCAATTTCTCCAGATTTTCCTGGATCGCCTGTTCCGAGTCATAGTCGAGAAAACTTGTCGCCTCATCGAACAAAAGCAGACGCGGATCGTTGAGAATGGCGCGTGCTATGCACAATCTCTGCCGCTGCCCGCCGGACAGGTTGATTCCGCCTTCAGCAATCTCATACTCATAAGATTTCGGAAGAGTATCGATAAACTCATGGACGCCGGCCAGCTTGCTGGCCCGAAAAATCTCCTCAAAGGACGCTTGCGGATTGTAATAGGAAATAGTATCGCGAATGGTACCACGAAAAATGTAGTCCTGCTGTGATACCACGCCAATTTGACGTCGATATTCCCGAAGCGAAAGATGGCGAATATCATGCCCATCGATAAGTATGCGCCCCGCCGTCGGCAGGTACAAACCTTGCATGAGCTTGAGCATGGTGCTCTTACCACAACCGCTTCTGCCAACTATGCCGACGGTCTGTCCAGCCTTCACTTCGAAACTGAGGTTTTGCACAGCGTTGACCGACTCATTACCCGGATATTTGAAGGTAACGCCCTCAAATTTGACATCTCCCGCAAGGCTGATAACGATTTTGCTGTCTTGCTGCGCCTCTTCGGGCGCCTGATCGAGAACGTCGCTAAGACGCTCCAATGCCACACCCAGATCCTGGATTTCGCCCCATATCGTAACCAGGTAAATGACGGGTGCGGTGATGCGGCTTACTATCAGGGTAAGCGCCATTAACTGACCGATAGAAAGGCTTTGCGCAATGACAAGATGAGCGCCGAACCAGAGAAACATGATGCCGCCCATGAGCTCAACCAGGTTGGCGCCAATCTGGCTGAAGCGCGCTACCAGTGTTCCCTTATACCTCAGATTGAGCTCGTCGACAAAAAGCTCTTCCCAAGCCCATCGCGCTCTATTCTCCGCTGCCGCAGACTTGATGCGTTCTATGCCACGAATCGCTTCGATCATGTAAGAATTGGTGGCAACTTCCTTCTGGAAGATCCGGCGCATGAACGAGCGAAGCACAGGCGTAATGCCAGTGAACAGAAGCGAAAAAACGATCAGATAGCCGATGACAAGAACACCAAAAGTCATGTTGTAGAAGAAAACAAGCAATAGGCAGAGGAATGCGGTTACGAGGTCGGTCAATGAGGCTATGGCAGGACCGGAAATGAATGCTTGCAGCTTGTGATTTTCCTGCAATCGAGAAATGATATCGCCAGTGGTGTGCTCCTCGAAAAATCCGAACGGCAGGCTAAGCACATGCTTGAAAAATTGAACAAACAGTGATTGATCGAGCTTCACTGCGGTGAAAGCTACTAGATATGCTCGAATCGCCGATATGAAGCTTTGAAAGAGGATTAAGATAAGCATACCTATCAAAATCATGTTGAGCATTGAGAGGCTGTGATGAACAAGAACGCGATCAATCACAACTTGAGTAAAGAGCGGCGTGCACAGCGTGAGAAGCTGCACCACAAGTGATGCCGCACCAATATCCACCAGCGTACGCTTGTGCGGTGTCAGATAGGTAAGAAAACGGGCAACGGGAGGAGCTCCTGCACCAAGTTGAACCGGGGCCTTATCAGGTGTCAGCTCCAAAGCGTACATGCTGAAATGTTTTACAAAATCGTCCCGGCTGATGTCATTTAAACCATCCGCCGGATCAGCAATCAGAGCTCTGTCGCGATCGATTTCATACAGCACGACATAATGATTGCTGTCCCAATGACAGATTAGCGGCAACTTTGCCCGCAACAGGCCTTCATAGCTTGCTTTGATACCGCGCGTGGTGAAGCCCAGTTTCTCCGCGCATTCCGCCATGGAAAGGAGATCCGTTCCCTGTGGAGTGACCCCCACCAGGTCGCGAAGTTTGCGCAAACCCACCTTTCGATCGTAATACTGCATGATCATAAACATGCAGCAGACACCGCAATCCATGGCCGTTTGCTGTATAGCCAGCGGATAAAGGCGCAATCCCTTCCTTACAAAGGAGCGCACTCCGCTTTGGGCGAAGCTCTCCTCCTCAACCGAGGAGCGGGCACCGGGCGTAGATATTTTCGATGCAGTGGATCTGGCCTCAGCCGAAGGGAGGGGTGGATTCTCCATACCTTCGCGTTCGCCGTCGCCTGCGCGTGTCGCCGTTGCAGCAGGCGCATCGGACTCGGATTCCAATCTTGCCTTCTGCTCAACCAGCTCCTGCGCAGCCGCAGATAAAGCCTCCTTCACGGCAGGATGCGCGGAAGTGTATTGCGACAAAAGATCGTTGCTTATTTTCAGAATGCGCGCGTCGTCGGATGTTCGGCATGAGCAGAAAGCGGGCGTTTGCAAACAAAATGTCTCAAGGCCAAACCAGTCATTCTTTTCAAGTATGCCGACGGTTGTCTCACCCGCCCCACGGCTCAGATACAGGCGAACCTTTCCCTCGATCAGGACATACGCCGAGTCCAGCTGCGCACCTTCGTGGTAGACGACCTCGCCCAGGTGAAAAGTCACAATGTCGCCCTGCGGCGAGAGTTCTGACACGACGTGACTAAGCACAGCAAGGGCGTTCCGTTTTGTGCTGCTGCTCAACTCCATAAACGGACCTTTTTATCCCCTTGCTCACCACTGTCATTTTCGACGTCTTTGGGTTTCATGTGCAACTGTAACCATTCCTCAAGAGAAGTTTCCAGCCACTGAGAAAAGATATGCTCTTCAATTTGAGTTCTAAGTTGGTCGTCCAACTCAGGTGTATATACTCGTTCTACCCAGTAGACATGATATGCGTTGAGCACCTTGAACGGGCCGAGCAATTGCTGTCCACCCTCGGCAAAGACTTGACATTGCACGTCGCCGGGGAGATCGTCGCGCTTGACCCAGCCCATATATCCGCACTGGCTGCGCGTGTCCGCATCAATGCTATGCCGTTTGGCGAGCCCAAAGAAATCCTTGCCTTCCTTAATCTGTGCCAGCAACTCATTCGCCGCTTCACTGGTTTTGACGGCGATCTTATATAGCTCCGCTTTCGCAAACTCCAATGTGTGGAGCGCAAAATATCTCTCAACCTTATCCTTCACAATGTGCGATTTGAATGACTCCACAATTCTCTCGCCAATGGCAAAATTTCGCAGATCGTCGCTGGTAAGACCATTCATTTTCAGCCAGCGCTTCGTTTGCTCACCGTCATATAGCTGATTTCGCATCCTGATGCGATTGATCGCCGCTCGGATTTCTTCCTCGGGGAGTGTCTCGCCTTGCTCTTCAAAATGCTTCTTCGCTGCAATGGCAACGAGCACGTCGCGCCGGGCGGACTCGTTCTCGCTCAGGCGCAGGAAATCGAGCACATCGCGCAACGACGCGTTTTCCTCAATAAACTTCAAGGCTGTGAGTCCGAACCTGAACATGGCAAAGCCGCCCTACTGTCCCCCGCCCTAGCTCCAAAAATATCAGATAATAAGGGAGAGCGTCCTCATTTGGCCAAAAAAGTAAGCTTAGGTGATCTGATCTGAGGAAAAAGAGCAGATCAGATCAGCAACCATTGTTGATAAACCATCACAAGATTGATCTCGATCCGCATGCCCACAGCGATTCGAAGATTAACTTCTCTTTCGCGGCGACTAAAATTGCGCAAGTTGTGGTATCGTTATCAGTGTCGGCTCTCAGGTCGGCGCAACGGAGTGAGGATCATGCTTAGATCAGATCAAAGAAAAAGCTGTCTCAAACGCGCATGGCGCGTCACATTTATTGCCATGTTTCGTGGCGGTACGATGCTGCGCGCAAAAATCCCAGGTATGTGTTGAGACAAATGTAGTGTCCACTTCGCATAGCCTGGGTAAAGAACCCGGGCGATTTTGTTTTTAGGCCTCTTTTCCAACCAACGCCATCCAATTGCTTGAGTTCTTCGTTAGTTCCTTCCATCCGGCTGGTGCTCGTATTGATTTGCGCGCCCGAGCATCGCCACTTCGCACCCTGAAAATTGAATATCTTTTTCTCGAAACGCCCGGCTCTCTCAGCCACCACAAGATGCCGGGCAGCTCCGGAAATTGCCGCCCGGAGCTTGCTGCAGAGTGGTGTAACGGCTAACACATCAGGCTCATACCCTGAAGAATGCCGGTTCGATCCCGGCCTCTGCGACCATGGGGACTTAGCTCAATCGGCAGAGCATCTCGCTTGCAACGAGAAAGTGATCGGTTCAATTCCGATAGTCTCCATTTCCACCCGGTTAGCTCAATCGGTAGAGCGGCTCCCTTACAAGGAGATGGTTGCAGGTTCAAGTCCTGCATCGGGTATTGGTGTTGCCGCATAGCTCAAAGAAGAGTGCTCGTCTGATCAACGAGTGGTTGCAGGTGCAAGTCCTGCTGCGGCAAAACTTGATCGTACCCCAACAGCGCATGCATACAATCTCTTACAAGATTACGTCGGTTTGGACGGCAAAACGGCCCGGCCAAATTTTGCATGCGCCACTCGTACGATCGCTATGCCTGCCTGGTTTAATGGCAGAATACCGCTCGTCAAGGCGGTGATGTCGGTTCGATTCCGACGGCAGGTGCAGGTCGTCCTGCGAAGGACGGTCGTACTCCAACAGCTTATGCATACAACCCTCCAAGACAAACTCGCTGGAATGGGGATTCCAGCTGCGAAATGCCGCATATGCGACTCGTGCGACCGTCGATGCCTACCTGGTTCAATGGCAGAGCCCCGCCTCGCCAGGGCGGAGATGTCGGTTCGATTCCGACGGTAGGCTACTATTTCTGCGGCGGCCGCCGAGAAACCCGGACTGTGAGCTTGGCTTCGGTCCGGCCTTACCCCTGTAGCTCAAAGGAGAGAGCATCTGGTTACGAGCCGAAGGGTTCCAGGTTCGAATCCTGGCAGGGGTTCCATTTTCTCGGCGACAAGGCGACGCTCCGACGAGGAATCCGCCGCCAGCGTCGCAAAACCGCGGAGGTCGAGGCGAAGCCGCCAACACGACTTATTCAAAGCGGGCAAGGATTCCGACGAGGAATCCGCCGCCGGCGTCGCAAAACCGCGGAGGTCGAGGCGAAGCCGAGACCGGAGCGCATAAAGGGAGGTATGGCAGATCGGCTATGTACCCGGCTTTTAACCGGCTCCAGGTAGGTTCGACTCCTACTGCCTCCACCAGACGCCGCATTAGCTCAGTGGACAGAGCAATGGGTTTCTAACCCACAGGTCCCGGGTTCGAATCCTGGATGCGGTTAATGCCGTTGTGGCTCAATTGGTAGAGCGGCTGCCTTGTAAGCAGCGGGTTGCGGGTTCGATTCCTGCCAACGGCTCCATGCGCACGTAGGCAAGACAGCAAGCCGGCGGATTGCAAACCCGCTACGCAGCCGTGCAAATCGGCTCGTGCGCTCCATGCGTCGATGAGGTAACGGCAGCCGCTCAGTCTCCAAAACTGATCGTCCTCGTTCGAATCGAGGTCGGCGCGCCATGCCAACGTAGTGATTGTGGTCAACACATGCCGCTGAAGACGGCGCGAAACTGGTTCGATTCCGGTCGTTGGCACCAAATTTCTCACCTGCACGACCTTTTCACGTTGCCCTTCGTACAGTAATTTCGGCGCAGTGGACTCAGTACACCCCCCCGGCGACTTTTAATGCCCCCTTCGAAAGCACTGAAGAAGTGTCAACGTTACTATGCCTCCAATTACAGAAAACATTTCCGAATCAAAATCAGCCGATACCTCTGCATCTTCTGACAGCATCGCTGCCATTGCACAAGATGCCTATAAGATGGGCAAAAGAGAAGCGGCTGCGGGGAAAGGCAGCACTACCGCGTCAAACGACATCACAGACAAGTACTTCGTCAATTTCGAAATCTTTGACTTTTCTCCCAAGACAGACAACCGGAGCGAAATCGGCAAAGCGCCGGACAAAATGGCAGTAACTAACAGGACGGAAGTCGATCGCGCGAAATTGCGCGATTATGCCGAGGCTCTTGGCGGCGCGAGAACATTCTTTCCCGGCGCATGGGGCAGGGAAACCAAAAGGGAAGAAATGGCGTGGTCGCGCGAGCTGCATGGACGGCTGAAAGATCTGAGCGAAGATGAAAGAGAAGCCTTGAAAGGCGTTTACTACGAGATGTATGGCACCACGCTTGATGCCGACTATGCTTTCCTTGAAGGACAAGAGAAAGCGGACTATGAATCGCTGATGCACAGAAGCGGCGATGCAGTCGGTCCGCGCGCCGACCGTCTGATGACCTTGATGGACCAGAGCAAGAAAGACTACGACTCCCTGTCTTACGTGCACACGGATAGACCGAATGCCAACAGAGAATTGCGTGACACTCTCAAGTCGATGACCGAAAAAGAAGTGCAGCAGACCGACGAATACTTCAAACGTGTTTATGGAAAGAGCTTGCAGCAAGCGCTCAACGAAGAGGCACCGAAGACAACACAGGAGATGTGCAGCATCTATCTCAAGGGTTCCGATAAGCTTGCTCCCGAAGATCACTTCAAGCTTGCTCAACTGATCGCAGAAGAGTCCGTGCGCCTCGACGGAAGCCCCAATTCCAACCTCGGTGCGGCTGATATGCAGCGTCTTTTCGAAAGGAACTTCGAGCGTCTGGATTGGAACGAAGATGGCATCGTGAGCCATGACGAAATAAATCGCGCGATGAATGACGGTGATTATGTTGGAGAGGACGCTCAGCTGGTCGCCATGCTAAAAGAAGAAGGTGAGCGTATTGCCATGCTCTCAGATGATGATCTCTGGCTTGAGTGGACAGGTATATCCAAAGCTGATATGGCAAAACTAAATGAGCTGTCCGTCACATCAGACAAAACTGATGGGGAGAAGAAACTCGTTGCCGATGTCGACAATCGAATGTGGAGCATGGGCCGGGACTTAAAAAATGCGGACAAACATCTCTATGGTGTGCATGCCGACCCCCTGGATGCCATCAAGCCGGAAGCGATTTATCAAAATCAGGTTGGTGACTGTTATTTCCTCGCCTCTGTTGCCGCACTGGCAAAAACACAGGAAGGCAAAGAACAGATAAGAGACATGATTGAAGACAACAAAGATGGTACCTACGCGGTGAGATTTCCCGGGCATCCGCGCTCAATCACCATCGACGAGCCGACTGATGCTGAGCTGGCACATGCGGCAGGCGGCACCAGAGACGGCGTCTGGGTGGCAGTATTGGAAAAGGCTTACGCTAAATACTACGAAAGAGAATCCGGAGAAAAGCACACGTACAACACAGATGGTATTGGCGGCGGTGACGCCTCTGAAGTTATTCAACTGTTGAGCGCAAAGGAAACCAGGCACGTGGAGCTCACTGAAGTGTCCAAAGAGGAGATGCACAATATATTGACTCGCTCGATGGACTTTGACCGGCCGGTTACCTGCGGCATCGACAGCCCGGATGGCGAAAAGAGCGGCGCCAAGAAAGCAGCGAATCCAGCAGGATTGCCGTCCGGCCACTCATATACAATTATGAATTACGATCCGAACACGCGCACGGTGACAATCCGCAATCCATGGGGCAGCGGTGAAGTGAAAGACGGCGCAGGAAATACAAAGGACGGCAACAACGATGGCATCTTTACAATGTCGCTCGATGACTTCTACGCCAACTTCGACGACGTGCAGTATGCAACAGGAAATCACCACAGGAAGTAACTACTTATCCTGCTTTTCTTGCTTGGAATTCGAGCGCGTAGGCGAAAGCGTTGCAGGTTCGAGTCCGTGCCGTCTCCGCCATGTAGATCATAGGAAAACAAGCTACGCAATAACGACTCGTCAGTTAAACCAGATTGCGAATCCCGGAAATTGGCTTCCAAAGGCATCCTGAAGCGCTCGCCAGGTATCAATTTTTGTTGTTTCGCCTCTTTCAAGGTACCGGCATGCGGCAGGACCTTGAACCCAAAGGACAAGATCTAGCCGTCTCGGCTCGAGGAATACGCGACGAAGATTGACTCCCCGCCCATCGTCCCCTCGCCAGAATGCAATTAAAAGGTCGCCAGCCAGGATCCTCTCGATTTGGCCCATCAGTCCAGTCCACGCCTGAACCATCTCTTCCGTGACGCGAACGTCAGGAATTACGCCAGTTTGACGCGGATTGGGAATCCATTCGCGATCATCGTCAGTTTCAGCAAGGATGTATTTCCACATCTCCTTACTCTGCCTCACCATCTCCTCGAGATGATGAAGCGCTGATGGCATACGCTCCGGCTCCACAACCTCCCATCTAATCAAGTGCACCAACGCAACAAGATCTGCAATATCGACACCCGAGCCACCCAGTCTGCGCACTGCCTTTCCTTCATGGAGGAATTGATTTGGACTCTCGACTTGCTCGAAGAACATGTGCGCTGTGCACTCGAATGTTTCCTTCGAATCATAGGCCAGATAAACCTGACTGAGGGTAGTCAACAAGTGGCAGTATCCGCGCAACCAGTGAACATCACCACGATCGAAAGTGATTGAAAAATCATTCGCCTGCTGCTTCGTGATTCTGACACTGCGATTGATACCAGCATAGAGCCGCCAAAGCGACTCATCCTCATATGCACGGCCATCGCCGTCCAAATCCAGGCGAATCATGCCGAACTTGAGAGGCAGTGTCACCCTGTCGTCAGTTATACCGGCAAGAGTCGCCTCAGAGCGAGCGAGATTGTCGATGAGCGTTTCGAAGATCTTACGGATTTTTTCGTAACGCGCCACTTCCGGCTCATAATTCTGAGGTATGGGCAACCGAAGAAATGGAAGACTGATGCCATGCTTGGAGAGATCGCGAAGACCATACCGGTGCAAGTCTTGCGCCAAACGTTCTACCGCTCGCAAGAATTGAAGCACGCCCAGTCCGAAACGGGATTGGTCGTCCTTCGGATGCTCCTGCAATTCCGTTGTCAATGCTGCTTCGGCTTGAGCAAGCTTACCTTCTGCAAGGTAGCTTTCAAGCATCTTAAGTCCTCTCCCTCTCTCAATCTTGCTCTGAGTAACTGGTGTTTGTGCAGGCATGACATTTTTCCGTATTTTTGCTCTATGCGTGTGGACTGACGGCACATCGAGCATTCCCTCCGTCGAAGGCGTGCCCTTTTGAGCAGGCTCAGTTTTTCCAGATCGTGAATGTTTTTTGGTTATGCCGCCCGTAGGCTTTAACTTCCCGTTACTCGTTGAACGCATACCTTCATTTGCCGATGGCAATGTTGTACTGAACTTTTGCGACTTACTGCTTGTAGAGTCACCCTTCGCCCGAGCCGGCACATCGCCTGATGGAGACGCATCGCGCAACAGACCTTGCGTCCTTTGCACAGAAGCGAACGCCGAGTTGCCGTATGTTTGCCCAAGACTCAAGGCATACGCAGGAATGTCACTGCTCAGTGATGCAATCATGAGCAATGGACTCAAAAATTTACGAAGCCGCACCGATCCTCCTCGCGGCGCATGGCAGCGCCGTCGCTTGATGGAATGGTCTGCATTATACGAACGGCTGATGCGGGACAATTTTGCCGGTCGACACTTTCGAAAGTGTTGGATCGCGCCAAACGCAATCTCAAACTTGATGCGCACCGCCGGCGGTACTCAAATCTCTATTACTCTATGACAGTCTCTACGCTAAGGCCCCAGCCGCGCAGAATCTCTTTTTCTTCTTGTGGTGATTTTGCTTTCTTGAACTTTGCGTTCGATTGCCCCTTCACCCGCCGCTCGCACTCACCCCAGGTTTTGTGGCGCATCACCACACCGTTGTGATAGCTCAAATATGTAACGGGACCGCCCTTGGCGCCCGAGCCGGTGCCACCGCCCTTGGCGCCCGAGCCGGTGGTGGCACCACCTTTGCCACCATTATTGGCGGCGGAACCTTTCATCTCCGGAAGAGGCGCTTCATCCGGCAACACATCCAGATCAACAAAATACCCATCACGGGACCCAACGTAGAGCGCCTCGCGCTTTCCGGTTGCAAATGACACTGCGATCTCATCACAACGCTCGTTTCCCGGGTTGCCTGCATGACCTCTCACATACTTCCACTCTATGGTAGACGGCTTGAGCCTGGTGACTTGCCGCAAGAGCTCTTCCCAGAGCTCTTTATTGGCGACGTCCTTTCCTTCCGCGTTTTTCCAACCTCGCGCCCGCCATCCCCAGATCCATTGGGTGATACCGCGAATCAAGTATGTTGAGTCGGTAAACAACACGATTGGGCAAGGTTCTGGCGGCTCGAGCGTGGACAGCGCGCGAATTGCAGCTGCAATCTCCATGCGGTTATTGGTAGTGGACGGAGCGCTTCCGCCCAGCTCGCGAACGGTTCCATCCGGCAGCGCTACTATGCTCCCCCAGCCACCCGGTCCAGGATTGCCAGTGCACGCGCCATCCGTGAATATTACAATTGACGAGGGTGCGATTTTCATGGCACTAATATATCACCCCAACCTGCAAGCGCACTGAACCGACTCTTCCTGGACGTTGATCTTGAGAGCGAGTAAAATATGCGGAAATTTGCCTGCTTGCAAGGGTACGGTCAGCTACATGAAACCGTTTCGCATTGATCTTTACAGCGACACACAAACGCGTCCCACGGCCGAAATGCGCAAAGCAATTGCAGCGGCAGAGGTCGGTGATGAGCAGAACGGTGAGGATCCTACTATCGAGGCGCTCAGGCAGCGCATCTGCGATTTATTGGGAACCGAAGATGCTGTCTTCCTGCCTTCTGGAACAATGGCGAATGAAATTGCGCTGCTCGTTCATTGCCGCCATGGCGATGAAGTAATCGCCCACGAAACTTCACATGTCATCAACTTCGAAGGCGGAGCGCCGGCTGCTTTTGCCGGGGTGATGTTCAAACCGCTTGCCGGTCCGCGCGGGCTTTTCGATGCCCAAGCTCTCATGGATGCATTGCATGATGACAACCGGTATGCGCCGCCCACGCGACTCGTCGTCGTTGAGCAAACTGCGAATTTGGGCGGCGGAACGGTATGGCCCATAGAGCAAATGCGCGAAGTAGCAAAGGTAGCGCGAAGAGCCGATCTTTCATTGCACATGGACGGCGCCCGCTTGATGAATGCAGTAATTGCATCCGGGCACAAAGCCGCTGAGTACGCAGCCTTGTTCGACACTGTATTCATGGATTTCACAAAAGGATTGGGTGCACCATTTGGAGCGGTGCTGGCAGGAAGAAAAGAGCATATACGGGACGCCTGGCGCTGGAAACAGCGCATGGGCGGGTCCATGCGGCAGGCAGGCATGATGGCGGCCGGGTGTTTATATGCGCTCGACAATCATGTCGAGCGTTTGGCAGAAGATCATGCCAATGCAAAATTGCTGCGCGATTCCCTTTTACGCATTCCTGACTTGCATGTTTTTCCCGTCGACACCAATCTTGTTTACTTCGACGTAGCCGCCCTGGGATTGGATGCCGAAAGCTTCAATCAATCATTAGAACCTTACGGTCTGCGCGTTTCGGTACTGGGGAAAACTCTCGTTCGTGCGGTCACTCACCTCGACGTTTCAAAACAGGATGTTGAAGAAGCGGCAGAAATAATCACCCAAATTCTGCGGCAGCGCACTGCAGGCGGTGCGCGCTAATTCCGGGGCGGTGCGCGCTAATTCCGGGGCGGTGCGTGCTAATTCCGGGGCGGTGCGTGCTAATTCCGGGACTGCTCGCGCTCCAGAAGCTCGATTCGCTTAAGCCTCTCGCTGAGAATCTGGCTTGGCAATTCTCCGCGTTTCTTCAATCGGTGTTGCGAAATGATACCCTTGATGGTGGTATAAGGCGTAATCATGAGAGCCAGGGCCTGTCCGGTTCCCTGCGTGATGCGACCTGCCAGGCCCAACCTGATTGCAGTTTTTGGCTCTTGAAGATAATCATAAACAGCCACCGTCGCAAGCGTAGAGCTTGCCACCCCCGTAAGACCAATCAGCGGACCCGACACTGATTGCTGCTGCGCTACCTGACGATAGCGCTCTATCTCTTTCACCTCACGATCGAGCTCCGCATCAATCTTCTCTGTTCTGTAACTAAGTGCCGCTACCTTGCGCAACCAGCTTTCCGCCACTTCGGTCGTGAGTTTTTGCTGCAAATCATCGAGCTCTGGCGATTCGCCAGTCCGTTCGAATGGAATCTCTCTTGCAAGTTTGCGTTCTTGATGCTTGCGCACAGCAATGCCGACGAAATTTCGAAGTATTGGGTTAATAGTGGCAGCTGAGTTGCCCACAAGGGCACACACAGTTGCGCTGCGGCCAAGCTTGAGATTGCCGAAGGCGTTCATTGTAATAATTGCGGCGCACATTCTTGTGAAATTTTGCAGAGAGTCGATAGTATAGAAGGTGTTCTCACGCCACGCCAGATCGCGAGAATGGCAGCTCCAGGTGCCAAATTCGAATAGCAATTGCTGACGTATTCTGCGTATCAGATGCGTCTCCAATTGTATGACGCGTCGCCGTTCTGGCAACAGCACTTCATCAGCGAGCTGAGCGCGCGCATCGAGCAGTCGATTTGTATTTGCGACTATGCTCTTCACAAAGGCGAGAGAACGACCAGGTGAATAAGCTTCCCTGCGAGCCTTCAATTCCATCCAGGTGTTCTGCGCCAGCTCCAGAGCAGATGCACCACCGCTAATGGCGTTACCGACAATCGCACATGTAACGGCCTTTCGCAATGCCTCTCTCGAGGCGTCAGAGGGTTTATCCAGTCCCTTTACTTGCTGCCTCGTGTCGATGAGCGTGGCTGCAAATCCGAGTGCCGTTCCTGATTCACGAGCAATAGGATATGTTATGTCTCTCCACTTCTGATGCCTATTTGCTTCCAGATGAAAGTGAACATTGAACGTCGCCAATCTAACAAGTTCAGCAAAGAGCGCTCTGTCTATCTCAGCAACACGCCTTTCCAGTGCGAGTCTTCGCTCCAATTCCGCAGCATCAATATCAACCGCATAGACAACGCGCGGCCAGATAGCCACAATTGCAAGCAGCAAAAGCACTGCAAATGGTGGTTTAGCGCTGGCCGCGCGGCATCTGATCATTTATCAAAAATCGCCTTCGCGAACCTGCCCTGGTTTCAAACCTTTTCTCAACTGCACTACATGCATAGGATAGCAGGATTCATTAGCGACTTTTGCAGAGGGTCCCCATCCGGACATGGCCTGCACACTCTTCAAATTTCCGAGTTTGGCCGAGCCCTTCAACGCTTTGTCATCAGAATAATAGTCGAACCAGGGCAAACCGGCATTACTGTAGTCGCTTGCCGATGGCGGCATATGCGGTGGCAACGTTCCCGTGATGCTGTGCCAAACAAGTGAATTAGCTATGTGAACGAAACACCGGCTCTTGGAGTCCAGATCCCAGCTGTTCAAGCCGAAAGTGTCTTCGTAGATTTCCTGATGCATTCTGCCGCCGGGAGACAGGCCCATGGAAGCGGGAGGGGCCGCCCCACCCCAACCGGCACCGGAAGGAAGAGCACCAAACGACCCGCGGCTTCCCCAGACTTCCTGCCTGGGAGGGACGACCGGGAAACGGCGCTCGTATTCATCTGGTTTCATCGGATACACGACCAATTGAATCCCGCCGTGCTCGGCCTTCTTGGTTATCTGCTCCTCGGCCGTAAAGCCCTCACCCAGCGGCATCGCCACAAACTGGCGGATGACGCCCTTCTTGACGCAATAACCATCCAGCCAAGGTTGATTGGGAACGATTAGATAGTCTTGCGGGTTTTTGTGCAGACCATTGGAATGGCTGGAGCCAGTAATGGCGTCGATTTTTCCAGTGGAAACTTTTATGGCAAAGGGATACGCGACATGGCGCGTGTGCGAGAATGTCGGGCGGAAGTGGATCCACATGGCCTCAGCTTGATACATCGGCAGTATGATGCCGCCATGATCGAGCCAGTCGGCAGGAACTTTGTCAGAATAATCGTCGACATGCACTAAGGGAAAGTTACCCAAGCCTGGTGGCAAGGGATAGACGCGGTCATCATCCGGAATGCGGAGAGTCCGCTGAAAGCCAATATGCAGTTTCGCATCCGCATGCACTTCAGGAAATGAGATAACCAGTTCGTTATGCTGTAGTTCAATCATGTCCTTCTCCTTACCAGCTGCCATCTCGGACTTCGCGCACCAGGCGTAAAACCGCATGATCTGGCATGTCTTTCAATTGACGAATTAACTGACCGAATAGTTTGGGACGCCTCTGAATGATTGCTTTTAAGTCTTCCGATACCTTCCCCGCCAGCGCCAGTAGAACGTCTGAATCTTCGCCAAGCACCTTAGCCAGAGCGATAATTGTATTTTCCCCGGGCGGCGGCTGTAAGCCGCGCTCGATTTTGCTCAGATATGAGGGCTCAATCTGAGCCGCTGCAGCTACACGGCGCAGCGAGTATCCGGCCGCATCAATCGTTTGCAGCTCTTCTCTTCGCTTACGGATGTAGTCGCCAAATTGGCTCATATGTGTAGTATATACTACACACTCCACGCCGTCAAGAACGGCTACATTCGCTCAGCCCTGCCTGCTTTGCCATTGAACGACCAATAATGCGCTGACATTCTTCGGCGTGACCGGTTGTGATTTGCAACTCAGGTAGTCTCATCAGCTACCATTCTCTAAGTCCCGAACGACTTAGAATTGCTGATTTATGTCGCCAAAGCTATCGCTTTTCAGCTGAATCCTATAGCGTTAGAGAAGTAATCTTTCAATTTCAAGTCGCATAAGCAGTGGCTCACTCCGTTGACCGCCGCCCAGCACATGTACAGAGCCCCGCGCGGCATTTTGATCTCCAATCCTTATATATATGATTGCGTCAGATACGCATTGAAAGCTTGGGAGGCGCTGGCTTTCTGGTTTTCTCTCGGACAGCTCATGTTCTGACAGATTAGCCGCGCGACTTTGCTAGTCTTCAGACGGATCTGGCGCACGACGCTCCTAATGTTGTTCGGACCGATCCGACGCGCGACGTTGCTAGTCTTCGGCCAGATCTGGCTCGCGATGTTCCTAATGCTGTTCGGACAGATCTGGCGCACGACGCTGCTGCTTTTTCGCGGATGCCTTGCGTTTTGTCTCCGCTCGCCGCCGTTTTACAGCAGCACTCGGCTTGGTCGGGCGTCTTGTTGCCGGCGCCTCAGCCACTGTCTCAATCATGGCCCTGAGCTTTTCCAGGCAATCATCCACATTTCTATCTTGATCGCGATATCGCTGGCTGGTTACAAGCACGTCACCATCGGTTGTGACGCGGCGCCCGAAGCGTTCCAAAAATCGTTCTTTAACATCATCAGGCAGGCTCGGGCTTTCCGTCACCCGCCAGCGCAATACAGCCTTGCTGTTGACTTTATTGACGTTTTGTCCGCCCGGTCCGCCACTGCGAGCGAAAGTGAACTCGAACTCCGAAATCGGAATGTAAATGTTAGAGCCAACTGAGAGCACGAGCATAAAGCGCTTACAGACCGCCTTTTACGTGATGCGATCAACTATCGCCGTTGTACTTCTGCCGCAAGAGTTTTGGCGACCAGCTCCTGTGCCTCGACTTGAATCCGTTTTAAATGTTCCGCCCCCTCAAAACTCTCGCAGTAGATTTTATAGACGTCCTCGGTGCCGGAGGGGCGAGCGGCAAACCAGCCG
>DATNRC010000431.1:0-8891 GCA_036703705.1 Candidatus Obscuribacterales bacterium | reverse complement strand
AGGGTGTGGCGTTTTTTGACGTCGGTCAGGTGTCCGGAAATTCCTTGACCAACAGCCTTTTGAGCCGCTCGGGGCTGGGCGCTGCCGTTGGCGTGGGGCTCCGGGTCAACTTTCCCATGCTGGGTCTGATTCGTCTTGACTATGGCTTGCCGCTTGTGTCGTCCATTTTGGGCAAATGGACTCCCCGCTTCACCGTGGGTTTCGGCGATCGCTTTTAATAACCAAGTTTTTAATTACTCAAGCTCCATGCGCCTCTCTCCTGCTGTTTGACATGGTGTAAACTGAGCCTTTTGACAGCGTTTGTGATTATTTTTTTGGAGAGAGAAATGCGTTATTTGCACTTGGGCCTGGCGTTTGTTACTAGTGCCGTTATTATTGGTAGCTCCGTTTCTCAAACATTGGCTCAGGCACAGGCTCCTCAAGCACCTAAGCCGCAGAGCACTATCGGGCTGGTCGACCGGGACAAAGTCGTTTTAGCCTATCCGAGAGCCGAACAGCTCGCCAAAGAGCTCAAACGGGAAGAAGACCGCGTGCACAAGATGATTGAAGACGGCAACAAGCAGCTCGAAGAAGCGAAAGCTGCGAAGAAGCCGCCGGCGGATCTGGAAGGATTGCAAAGGCGTTTGCAAGAGCAAATCGACGGCGAAGTGAAGAAAGTTCAGAGCAAGGCTCAATCGCTTGAATCGCAATTGGAGAGCGAAGTCAATGCCGCAATCAAAGCAGAAGCAGCCGCGAAGCGAGTGGATATTGTTTTGTGGAAGCCGGTGGTCTTCATGGGTGGGGTGGACCTCACCGAAGGTGTGATGAAGCGACTGCAAGTCGCCACGGCACCGACGGGCGCCAAAGTCAAATAACCGCCTCTTTCGCGTCGCTCTGCAGTCGGCATGCACTTGCTGCTGCTGAGGCGATTTGTGACTTCGAGTTATCCATGCAATCAAGCAAGAGGTTTTGACATGAAGCTTCCTACCGAAATGACGCTGTCTCAGATTGCCCAAATGCTTGGCGGCAGGGTCGAGGGGCAGGGCGATCTGAAAATTGGTAGTGTTGCTGCGTCGCCGCTTGCATCCACAGAAGACGATCTTGCGCTGGTGTTTGACGAAAAGCTCATCAAATTGCTGCCCGACATCAAAGCGAAGGCGGTCCTGCTGCCCGAAGGCGTGAAGAGCAATCGTCCGAGCATTTACGTCAAGCGGCCGATGCTTGCCATTCAACGAATGCTGACCGCTGTGCAACCGAAGCGGCATTATCCCCAGCCGGGAATTCATCCCTCTGCTGTTGTGGATGAAGGAGTGGAGCTCGGCGAAAATGCGGCCATTGGCCCGCTCGTCGTGATTGGGCCCCGCACAAAAATTGGAGCCAGAACAAAAGTCATGCCCGGCACCGTAATTGGTGCGGACGTCGTAATAGGCGACGATTGCTTGATTCATCCCGGCTGTCTGATTGCTGATTTCGTCAAAATCGGCAATCGGGTTGTCTTGCAGCAGGGTGCGTCCTTGGGGTCTGACGGCTTTGCTTACGTCACCGAGCGCATGAGTAATCTGGAGCGACGCTTGAGCGGTATTCGCGAATTGGAAGACGCCTCGAATCCACATCTGAAAATTCCTCAGATTGGCACTGTCGTGCTTGAGGATGACGTGGAGATCGGCTCCAATACGACCATCGATAGGGCCACCATGGGCGCTACCGTAATCGGCAAGGGCGCCAAGATAGACAATCAAGTAATGATTGCCCACAATGTGCGCATCGGCAGCGAAGCGCTCGTAATCGCCAATGTGTCCATCGCCGGCTCATGCGTAATCGGCGATCGAACAATTATTTCCGGGCACTCCGCAGTTTCAGATCACATCAAAATAGGCAAGGACGCGATCGTCGAAGGATATTCCGGTGTGTTCCGAGACGTCGGTGACGGCGAAATTCAACTCGGCATTCCGGCAATGGATCGACGAGAGAGAATGGAGCAACTGGTGCATTTCAAAAAACTCGGCAAATACGCAAGCGAAATTAGAGCGCTCAAAGATCGTCTTGCCAAGGTTGAAGAAGCTCTTGGAGAGCGGCAGCTGGTAAAGGGATAGAACATGAGAGCGGCGGCGGAAAAAGCACAAGACGGATTTGTCGTCACTTACACTGGCCGTGGCGCCACATCTCGCCGCGACATCAACATAAGCATTGAAAGCGCTCCGGCGGGAAGCGGCGTAATTTTCCGGGCAGGACCGACCTCTGACTACGTGACCATTCCAGCTCGCGCTTCGAGTGTAGTAAACACCTTGCGCAATGTCGTTGTCGGAAAGGGAGCGGTTCGCATTTGCATCGTCGAGCATCTGCTTGCCGCATTGGCAATCTGGGGACTTGAGGATGTAATCGTTGGCGTCGACGGTCCCGAGATTCCTCTTGGTGACGGCAGTGCAGCTTTCTGGGTCGGCCTTTTCGAGAAACAAGGGATAGCGAAGCGCGAAATCGAGGCGACGATTGATCTTGCAGAAACGTTTACCATCAACAACAAAGATAGGTCTCTCATTGCCATTCCCGACAGCAAGTTTTCGATCACATATCTCATGGATTGGAATCATCCGCTTATTCAAAAGCGCTGGCAGACGTGGGAGCCGGCCCATGGCGTGGAGGCTATTGCCAAGGCGCGCACCTTTGCTTCTTTGAAAGAGCACCAGCTTTTAGGATTGGACAAAGATCTCGTCAGTCTTACAGAAAATGGTTTCACCAGCGCACTGCATTTTGACGACGAGCCGGTCAGGCACAAATTGCTCGATCTGTTGGGCGATTTGATGCTTTGCGGCGTCAATCCCATGAAGGTGAAAGCGCGGTTCATAAGCATAAAGGGCGGACATGAGATGGATGTTCAGCTGGCTTCACACCTGGAGCGCATGTTGATCGACAATAAGACGTTGCCTGCGTGTTTCTGATAACAGCAGAGCGAACGAGGGGAACCATGATGAGTCAGCGCGGCGCTGAGCGGCAGCTGAACCTGAGAGATTTCCCACTGGTACTCAAGTTCTTTGACAAAGATAGAAACGAGGGCATGAATCCCACGCGTCTCTCAACAAAACGATTGATCTGGTGGAAGTGTCCGCGCAACGCTGACCATAAGTGGCAGATGCGGTTTCGCAAAAGTTCTAAGAGCCTTCGCTGCCCTTTCTGCCATTCGCTTGCTTATCTTTTTCCGGAATTGGCAAAAGAGTTTCACAGTAAGAAGAATGCGCCGCGGGCTGCAGAAGTAATAGGGGCTCGTTCGCATCTGACCGTCTGGTGGAAGTGTTCGAAAAATGGGTCTCATCAATGGGAAGAATCAGTACGCAGCCGAACAAAGCGGGGGAGCGGTTGCCCGTTGTGTCGTGAAAAAAAGTAGGTACCAGTGAGAGGAGTCGCGGATGCTTTCGCAGCGTGAGGCGAGGTTCGACGTGCATCCGGCACGACTAGGAGAAGGAGTGAGAGATGTACAAGATTGCCAGCAACAAAACCGTCCCTTCTACGTTTGCTAAGAACTGCTTAGCTATGGGCCTTGCAGTGATGCTTGGCACAGCCTCTCTTCCCGTGAGAGCAGAGCAAGTAGATGCCTCTGACTCGCAGGGCGTTTCCCTTACGATTTACAACCAGAACTTTGGACTTGTTCGTGACTTGAGAAATGTTGAACTGAAAAACGGCATCAATTATGTGCAGTTCGCAGATGTGGCGGCACGGATAGATCCAACCTCCGTCAGCTTCTCTTCGCTGACGGCGCCGAATCAGGTCGTTGTTCGCGAGCAGAATTACCGTTATGACCTGCTGGAGCCGACGACCATCCTCACCAAGTCAGTAGGTAAGCCGGTAAAATTCAAACAGTTTCTCGCTAACGGGCAGGTCAACGAGATTTCCGGGATTTTGCTCAATCCGCCGCGCGCCACCGTATCTGATACCGAAGGCAACGTATCAGTGACTCATCAAGGTCTCGTTGTCAAAAGCGGCGAAAACATCATTCTCAACCCGCACGGTCAAGTGGAGCTGGCAGAGCTTCCGCCGGGCCTCGTTTCCAGGCCGTCGCTGGTCTGGAAGTTGGAGACGACAAAGGGCGGCACGCACAAGACTGAGATCGCTTATCAAACGCAAGGTCTCAATTGGCGATGCGATTATGTTGCAGTAGTCAATGAAGATGACAGCGCAAGCGACCTCACGAGCTGGGTGACACTGGACAACAAGTCGGGCACCGGATACAAAAACGCAGCGCTTAAGCTCATGGCCGGCGATGTGCACAGAGTGCAGCCGCCTCAACCTCATGCCAGGGGTTATCTGATGGCTGCTGAAGCCGCTCCGCAGAAGCAATTTCAGGAGCAAGCCTTTGCCGAGTATCATCTTTATACCTTGCAGGGTACGACGGACGTCAACAGTAACGAGACCAAGCAATTGAGCTTGTTCAATGCCAACAACGTGCCCACCAAGAAGCTGTTCATTTTTGACTCGCAGGCACCGATTTATCCGATGGGTGGATACGCGCCGCAGTCCGGTCAGAAGATAAATGTGAAACTTGAGCTTGAGAACTCGGAGAAAAACAATCTGGGAATGCCTCTGCCGAAAGGGAAAGTAAGGGTCTACAAGAAGGACAAAGACGGGGCGCTGCAATTCATCGGTGAAGACAATATCGATCATACGCCGCGAGACGAGAAAGTCCGGCTCTACATAGGGGATGCGTTCGATCTTGTTGGTGAGCGCAAACAAACAAACTATCAGCGTGTGTCTGATCACGTTTCGCGCATCAGCTATGAGATGAGCCTGCGCAATCATAAGGAGCAGGCCGTAACGATTACTGCTGTCGAGCATGCATACGGTCAGTGGAAGATCATTGAAGAAAGCATGCCGCACGTGAAGAAGGACTCGAAGACGTTCGAATTTCCGGTGAAGGTTCCTGCACGCGGTGAAGTGAAAGTCATCTACACAATCGAAATTCGTGTCTAAGCCCGCGGAGTGCCCTTCCAAAGCGGTGCTCATGAGAAGTCAGCGGCACAGTCGCGATTTGTGTCTGGTTCAAGCAGGAGAGCGGGCAGGCATTGCAACGTCGTATGTGCGCGCTCTCTCGGGGATGCTTTTGCTCTCTGCCTCCAGCTTGGAGAGAGTGGCTCTCACCCACAGATCTAATTCATGAGAAGGAGATGGCTCACCCGAAATATCGACCTAAGTCCCAATAGACTTAGAATCGCTGATTTATATCGCAAAAGCGATAGGTTTTCTGGGCAAACCTATAGCGTTTGCGAAAGGATCCGTGAATCTTAAGTCGATATGGACTTGTCTTGCCGATGCGGTTTAGCCCAACAGAAACTGAGTCCTGAGCAGCTCTTGTGGAATCAGCTCTTATGGAAAAGACACTGAAAAAATGTCGTATTTCTCTGCGATCGCAGGATCTTACATGGACAATTGTGTGGCCAGGACGGAGCCCTTTTTTGCGAAAACGGAACAGGCATCATCCTCATAAACCTTGACCCAGCCTGGTTTGAGGCTCATGAGATTCCATGGCGGAGAGCCGGGTGTGGCCACGACCAATTCGGTGCGATATTCATCGACGAGGGCATCCCATTTCTCAATGCCCCGATAAAACCAATGATAGAGTTCTTGAATATGCGGCGAGAAGACGAATTCCTGCCTTCCGTCAATGGCAACTTTGAGGCGCGGTCCTAGATGGAACAGAAAATATCCGCCCCAATCGAAGGGAACCAGCGCGTTTGCTTGAATGCCTTTCTCTTTGAGGATGGACACCAGCCTATATGGCATGTGGGTATTGCGCAAGACACCCAATTCCTTGTACGAGAAGAAGAAAATCACGGCCGAACACACAAATAAGCAGATGGCAGCAAACCGCGCACCAGGCCTCAAGAACGAGAATCGGGAGAATTGCAAACGGCTCAAACAACTCCCGATATGCGGACCCATCAGCATAACTGTCGCGACGCCGAAAACAGGCAACAGGCGGCCACCAATAAGAGGAAGACATGAAAACGTGAGCCAGACAACGATCGCCGGCATCGACCTGCTCTTTGCCGTTAGAAATATGCTCATGATGCTGGCAGCAAGAGCGGCAAGGTAAGTCAGTCCAAAAAAACTATTGACAGCAAGGGGCTGCCACTCGGAGATGTCTTGATATTCCGGGCGCGACACCACTCCAGTTGTAAGGTAGAACTTCAAATATTCGAATCCATCTGGATTTACAACAGTTGCTGCCAGGGACAGAAGAAGAACGAACAGCAGCGGCGCTCCTGCTTTGTATAGTGTCGAACTGCGCTTGATGAAAAGCGCTTCGACGAAAAACGCCACCATCCAGATTGTGAGGACTGCAAGCCCCAATAGGAACAATCCGTGACAATTCACCCAGACGATGAAGAGAAATGGCAGCGACCATATGCCTATCCGGCTCCAGTTTCTCTTGGTCGAACTCGCAGACGTGGATGACTCTCCGGCTGCTGATGCGGCTGGTGCTGATCCTCCGGTCGCAGATTGTCCGGCTGCTGATGCGGAATTTGCTGTCGATGCTCTGGACAATTCATAGGCGTTTTTTGTGAAGCGGTCGAGCGCCAGAAGCTCAAGTGTCAAGAAAAGAAGGCTGAAAACGTTCGGGCGCATTACATAGGTATTGGGCGCAAGAAGGAGCATCATCACTGAGATGATGAGGGAGTCGAACGGCTTTGCCACTTCCTTTGCAATGTATCTCCATGCAACAGCGGCAGTTCCGCCCACAAGCAAGACTTTGAGCGCGACGAGACCTTCTTTTCCTCCGTTTTTGTAAAACCATGCCTGGACAACTTCTGCAAGCCAGGCATAGTTCACCCACTTGCAGCCCGTTGTCAGATACGAATATGGATCGACCGAAACTGTGCTGCCGCGTTGCAGGATGTCGAGACCAAATCTGATATGCCACCAGAGGTCCGGATCTGCCATCGTTTCAATGCCGGAGAAAAGAACTACGCTCAGAACAAATGTTCTCAGAGCTATGTTCATCATATTGATTATCTGTCCAGTACGCGGTCAAGCACGATGTGCGCCGCCCCTATGATACCGGCTTCGGTGCCGAGCGCGGAGTTGTGGATATCCAGCCGCTCGCCGACCCGTGGCAAGGTCCGGTCAGCAACCATCTCCCGCAAAAGATCGTAGTCAATGAATTTGCTCATCCCGCCGGAAACGATGAAGCAATCGGGATCAAGCGTATGCGCGAGACTGACGATGCCTATGGCCAAATGCTCGTGCCACAGATTGAGGATGCGCTGAGCGATGATGTCCCCCTTTTCCGCCTCTTCTATTACCGCTTCCACTGTCACATCAGTAAGACCCGCCAGCCTCGACTGCTCCGGCATGACGGTGGCTAGAATTTCTTTGGCCGTGCCGCGAAAGCCCCGGCCTGAGCCGTACGCTTCCCAGCAATCAAAGAGCCCGCATGTGCACAGACGGTGGTTGGTAAGACCTACTTTCATGTGGCCGACTTCACCGCCTGCATAATGCGCGCCGCGATAAAGCTCACCCTTGAATACGATGCCTCCGCCTATTCCGGTGCCGAAGGTGAGCGCGATGACGCAGGTCTTGGCGGCAAGAAACTTGGCGCGCACGTCACCGTAGGCGGCGGCATTCGCGTCGTTCTCCACATGAACGGAAAGACCCGTCTTCTGTTCGATTACTGTTTTAATCGGCGTGCCTGCCCAACCGGGCAGGTTGCCGGTGGAGCCTATTACTTCCCCCGTCTCTGTATTGACGATGCCGGCTGTGGCAATGCCGACGCCGCAGAGAATGTGATCTTTCTGCGCCTCCGCAATCAAATCAAGCATTGCTTGAATAATGTTTTCCGGTCCTTTCGGAGTAGGCACTATGCGTGCCTTTTCAAGGAGTTTGAAATCAGCAACAGGCGCGGCGCTGATTTTGGTGCCGCCGAGATCAATGCCCAATGCCGGCATTTTGTTCTTGAGCATCGAATCCAAATTGTGACCTTCGATGCTGTTTGACGAAGTCATTTAAATTCCACCCAATTGACCGTGATCCGGCCTGCCTTTGAGTACTAGTCTGTTAAACGGAATAGGTTGCCCGTAAAGGACGTCGAATCCGAATCGGTTGGTTCCGCGGAGGAAGTCCCTGGTGAGGAGTACCTTGAAATCCTCGGGACCAATAGCGGCCGTCAAGGACTTTGTATACGCCAGCTTTTCGTTGAGGTTGTACCCTATTGCCCCGCCCAAGGTCAAATATTTGCTTACCTTGAAATCGCCTGCTACGTACGTGGATTGCTTGCCCTGGATGAATTGGTCGAACACAAACGGCGACTCGCCCCGCACCGCTGATTGGTTGTACCCAACGCGCGCGTGCAGCCTGTTCAGCGCCACCTGCAAAACGGGACCGACCTGAGCCATGGCCATCGCATCGCCGGTTGAATATGCTCTCAGCGCCAGACCGCCTGTAATGGTTGATGAGAGGCCATACTTATCATTGCCGATACTGAAAAGCGGGTGAGTGGAGGCGGAGATTTGTTCTTGCAATCTGAATCCAGATTTCATGACGGTGACATTTTTCGGTTGGTTGAACAATTCAGCGTACTGCGGCGTCAGTTGGAGCAACTGAGGATTGTCTTTCGCCCAGCCAAAGGAAGTTCTGAAATTCACCCCGGAAATAAAGGGAATGCCGCCGACCCTGTGGTCATCTACGACTTCGACGATGCTGCGGGCGCGGTTCCAGCCGAAAAGACCGTCGTCAAGAAAGCGGTTGATTCCCGATTGCAGGCGAAAACGCTTGTAAATGGTGTATTTCAAATCGCCGACGAGCAAATTGGAATTTGATCCGTAGGCAAGATGGGCCTGCAGTCGCTTGCCGGTGAAGCCCAGCTGACCGCCGACACCGATGTCGCCGATGCCGCCGTTTGTCGATGTTTCACCTTCAAGCCGGCG
>DATNRC010000430.1:0-7287 GCA_036703705.1 Candidatus Obscuribacterales bacterium | reverse complement strand
TGACCATCGTCAGAAAGTTGTACCAATTGGCGCTCCAGATGAAGACATGCGCTGCCGGCAGTCCTTCGGCTCTTGGCGAGACTGATTGCCATTCGAAGGCCGGCAACAGCATGGGCATTGCAAGCAAAAGTCCGGCAATGGCGGCTATGGAGGAAAACCAGGCGAACGCTCTTTCCGCATCAGCCAAGCCTTTTCCGCGCAGCGAAAAAAGAAGCATGAGGCAGACAAAGGCGAGGATAAGTAGAGCGGGTACAAAGAGCTCGGGACGGCCGGCAGTGATCGTTAAGGCCGTAAGAAGGCTGGAGACGACGCACCAGGCTGAGCGGGCGGCGGTTGTCTCGGCCCGGCTCAGCCGCCAGTACGACCATACGGCAAGAGGAAGCCAGGCAATGCTTGCCACAAGCGAATAGTTAGCTGAGAGCGCAAACATATATCCGCAATATCCTGCCACCACTCCTGCCACTATGGCTGCCGGCCACCGAGCGCCCAGACTTGCTGAAAGACGCGCCATTCCTAAACCAGCAACAAACTGATGAAAAGCCATCAGCCCTGCCATCGCAGCCGAATATGGAAGAAGAGCAAAGAGGATATTGGGCGGATAGAAAAGCGATATGGCCGTAAGGCCCACTTGCGGCATGCCCAGATGCACATAGGGATTCCAGAGCAAAAGCCGCCCCTTGCGCATCGTCTCGCCGATCAATTTTGCAAATGGCTCGAAGTACAGGTGATGGTCGGAGGATGCATAACAGACCTTGCCCGACCAAAAAGGCAAATAATAGAAAAGAAGCGGTAATGCCAGAAGGGAGGTTGTAGTGACTGCCAACAGCAGCGCGCGCGCGTAATTCCTTACTCTGCGTTGAACGTCATTCAAGGTCGGCTCTGTGCCTGCTTGCTATTTGAAGAGATTGTTTGAGCCGGGCAATATGGCAGCCGGCAACGTTGTGCCACCGTCGTGCCATAATCCGAGCGGGCTCTGCCCTTCGGGAGCTGAAATGAGCGGGCGGACAGATTCACGGGAGAATTTCATGACCGGATCGATGAAAGTGGTTCCTGTGGCCGTAATGACGATGAGGCATACGGCAAGAGCAAGAGCCGGTGCCTCTTGCGGGCTGTCGATGTAAGCGCGCCGCTGAGGCAGCGCTTCGACCAGCTCGGATGGTGGTTTGACGATCATCTTGATGACAACGCGCGAATAATAAAAGATGGCCGGCACCGAAGTAATAAGCGCCACCGCGACAACCAGTCCGCCGAGCGTGACCGCCACAGGCGTTGTGCCGATAGTCAAAGTGCCCATAGGAGTAGTGAGGCCCAGACCGGACCAGAAGATGAAGAATTTGGCGAAAAAGCCTGCCGGCGGAATGGGCAAGCCCGCGAGATTCAAAAGGCAGACACCAATGCCGAGGGCCAATAAGGGGCGCTTGCGGATCAGTCCTGCATAGTCATCAATGTTGTCGCTGCCCGTTTCGTTGCTGAACATGATGGCGCCTGCGAATGCGCCGAGGTTCATAAAGCCGTAGACGATGATGTAATAGAACATCGCCGAAAGCCCTTCATGGTTGTTGGCGACAATGCCGATGAGAATGTAGCCCACGTGAGCAATGGATGAGTAGGCAAGCATTCTCTTGAAAGACTTTTGGGCAAGGGCGACGAGATTGCCGACAATCATGGACAGCATCGCCAGTACGCTTACGACAAGAATCCACTCCTGCGAAGCTTTGCTGAAAACATCGGTGATAAGGCGGAGGGCAACAACAAAGCCGCCCGCCTTGGAGCCGATGGACAAGAACGCCGTCACCGGCGTTGGTGCACCCTCATAAACATCAGGTGTCCACATGTGGAAGGGAACCATGGAGAGTTTGAAGCCCACTGCGCTGAGAAGCAGGACAAGCAGGAAGATAAGCCCGATCACATCTCTTGATGTGGCAAAGAGCAACTCGAACTTCTCATGTATTTCCGCAAAATTGGTGCTGCCCGTAAGCCCGTAAATGAAAGAGAGGCCATAAAGAAGAGTGGCTGTTGTGGCGGCAGTGGAAAGGAGGTATTTCAAAGCGGCTTCAGAGCTGCGCGGGTCGGTTTTGGAAAAACCGGCAAGAAGCACGCAACATATGCTGAGAGTTTCCAGACTGACGAAAAGCATAATCAGGTCAGTCGAGCCGGCAAGAAGCATTACGGCCAAAACGGCGGTTAATAGAATGGCATAGAATTCGCCGCGATTTCGTCCCAGATGGTGCTCATAGCCCACGGTCATGAGTATGACAATGATGCCGACAAAACATGAGAGAAGCCCGAATCCGACGGTAAGCCTGTCGAGCGTGAACAAACCGCCGAAGAGCGCCTGCGATTCAAGAGCGAACTGCGGCGCCATGAAACCCATGGCCGCCACAAGACCAAGAATCGACCAGAATGACGTCCATTCCTTGTGCTTGGGCACAAACAAATTCCAGAGGGTAGCCATGATGATGGAGAAGACAAGACAAAACTCCGGTATCAGGTACTTGCATGAGTCAAAGTAGTTTTGCAAATCGTTCATCTATAGCCGCCCAAATGAAAAAGAGATACTTCTCGAAAACCTTTAGAAAGAGCACCATAATTCTACAGAGAGCAACCGACCAAACCTCTCGAGCTCGCTTAAAACTCTCAAATTAACGGGGGGATGATCGTCCTTGGCGAAGAGCCCTGTATCGATCCGCCAGAACATCTGGGCTTTTCCGCCATTGTGTGTTTGCTGTCATATTAGAGGACCTTTTACATTAGTTGTTGCGCCTCACACTTTCCACAAATAACTCTCCCCTCTATCGCATAATGCCGGAGGAGAATGCACTGGCGTCAGTAATCGTCGATGTTCCCGGACTCCTTGCCGAGCGGGAGGGTACAATAGTTCCTACGAGAGGTTCAGAAATTTGGTAGCCACAAACGGGTGCTCACAACAGAGTCCGGATAAGCAAGCAAGATGTATTCTCGCTCTGGAAGACGGCCAGACGTACAGTGGGCTCGGCTTTGGAGCAAAGGGTACCGCAGTCGGTGAGCTGGTTTTCAACACCAGCCTCGCCGGCTATCAGGAAATTCTCACCGATCCAAGCTATGCCGGTCAGGTTGTCACTCTTACCTGCCCCGAGATCGGCAATTACGGCACCAATGATGAAGATGTGGAGTCGGGCAAAATCTATGCCAGGGGCCTTGTCATTCGCCACTTGAGCCGCCGCTACAGCTCCTGGAGGGCACAGTCCTCGTTGAGTGATTTTCTTGGCAGGCACGGTGTGATAGGCATTTACGACGTCGACACGCGAGCCATTACCAGGCACATAAGAGACAAGGGGGCCATGCGCTGCGCCCTTTCGACTGAAATCGCCGATGCAGAAAAGCTGATCGAAACCGCCCGCAGCTCACCGGAGATGACAGGAGCCGACTTCACGGCCGAGGTTACGGCCCATGCGCCATTCAAGATGGGCGAGGGCAAATATAAAGTGGCGGTCATGGATTTCGGGGTTAAACGCAGCATTCTCAATCAGCTTGTCAAAAAAGATCTCGCCCTTACCGTCTATCCTGCTGCCACGCCGGCCAAAGCCGTGCTCGGCGACAAACCCGATGCCATATTTCTCTCCAACGGGCCAGGAGACCCTGCAGCCTGCTCGGGGATCCTTAAAGAGATTCCTGTTTTGATTGACTCCGGGCTGCCTATCTTCGGCATTTGCCTCGGTCATCAATTGTTGTGCCTCTCCATGGGCGCCACCACATACAAGCTCAAATTCGGTCACCGCGGCGGCAATCAGCCGGTCAAAGACCTTTTCACCGGCAAAGTGGAAATCACCTGCCAGAATCACGGTTTTGCCGTGGCTGAAGACAATCTTCCCGAATGCCTGGAGCTGACGCACGTCAATCTCAACGATAGAAGTGTCGAGGGTTTTAGGCACAAGACGCGGCCCATCTTCGGCGTGCAATACCACCCTGAAGCCAGCCCCGGTCCTCATGATGCCAATTACTTGTTCGATCGCTTCTTCACACTAATTGACTCCCATCGCAAAGTGAGCGTTTAAATTGTATAGGCTTGCCATTTTTGATTTCGACGGCACGCTGGTGGATTCAGCGCCGGGCATTGTTGACGTCATGCGTCAGGTTGTCGAGGAATACGAGCTTTCTGAAGATGTGCTCACGCAGTGGAAAGATCTGGTCGGTGTGCCGCTCGGCAAACAGATGGAGATTATCTTTCCCAATCACGATGAAGACTTCTGGCTTGAAGTAGCGGACAGGTACAGGGCGATATATGACCGCAAGGCGATTGAGATCTGCCCCCTGTTCCCCGGCCTGTTGCGCATGCTGACAAGGCTGAAGAAGGCGTCGGTGACGATGACGATTGCCTCATCAAAACGGCGCCATCTCATCGAGACCGTCCTCGAGCACCATCAAATCTCTCATTATTTCGCTATGGTTGTCGGTGCTTCCGACATCACCAATCACAAACCACACCCGGAATCGGTTCATCACACCATCAAGCATTTGAATGCGCGCTATGAAGATAGTGTCGTCATCGGTGACAGCATTTATGACCTCGAAATGGCGCGCAATGCCGGAGTCGACGCTATCGGCGTGACCACGGGCATACACACGCGAGATATACTTGGCACCGCCCAGCCACTTTGCATCGTCGATTCTCTTGACGAGGTCACGCCCATAATTCTTAACGGTGGGATGCGCAAACAGGCTTAGAGCGCCACTGATTGGTCATATTTTTTTTATCGTGTCATTGAACCAAATGGCAACTTCCGCTCGTCTGTTATGATCGTGCGGTTGTTGAGAGCTGCTCAATGACCGTCATGAATGGGCGCAATGCCTTCTGACGACCGAGGTCATGATGCCAAGTTTAGGCGGTTCTCATACAAGAGATGGCGGGGCAGATCAAAGTACGTCCTTAATCGTGATGAACGGAATAGTGGTGCGCTCTTTTCTATTTTCCGCTTGCGCTTTGCTCATGCTCCTTCTGGCGGTGCCGTCTCTTATGGCGAGAGAAACCAAGCAGGCTATCTCGAATGCTGCTTCCCGCAATGGACTGAGAGCGCACAGCGCGCAGCATGACGAGACGATTTCTCATCAGCCGTCGGCCGTTAAGAAGAGCCCGATGGCGGCGGACGCGCAAGCTCCCGGAGCGCAAAGCAATTTGCCTCTCGCCGCCTCCAGTGAAGATGCGCTTCGCCGGACGCTTGAAGGCAGGGGCTCATACGCAGCTGCCGATGGGAATCACATTATTCAGCCGGCAAACAGCTCCCCTTCAAATGAAGAAGCCGCCACATCCGGTGGCACAAGCAAATTGCTGCTCAAACCAGGAAGCCCGCTCACCATTTCCACGGAAGCCGAAGACCTCGTGCCTACCGACGATCCGGAGCTGGCAAGAAAGCAAGCGCTGGCCTTTCCAGACAATGCGGAAGCGAGCTTCATATACGCCGTTGCGCTTACGCGCACAAGCAGAATTGAAGAAGCATTGAAAGAAATCAGGCGCGCCCGCCGGCTGGCTGACAAAGAGGGCGGTCCGGCATATTTCGACAAGATGATAAAAGCCTATGAAGAGATGCTGGAGGCATATCCGGATGACAATCGGGTGCGTTATGGGCTGGCCTGGGCGTACTACATGAAGGCCTATTTGCTGGCCAAGCATTCTCAAATCAAGTCTGTATCAGCAGCCACGGGCACGGACTTGAATCGCTCGCAAGAGGCGACTGCGTCTTCTGGCGGCTCTCAAGCATCGACGCCCTCTAAACTGAGCAATCCGGGAAAGAATGCGGCCGGCAGCTGGATGTCTGACTGGGCGAAAGCGTATATGCCTGGCACCACTAATGGAGCAGGCCCTTTGCAGGCGCTTAATGCGTTGCCGCTGAAAAACGGCGAAGCGCCGCATATAAAAGGGGCGCTCGAGCAAGCTGCACCGTCTGCGGTTCCGCAAATTCGAAGCTACTATCAGGCAGCCTTAAAAAATTTGGACGAATTGTTGGCGCGCAATCCTGACGATGTTTGGGCATGCGCCTATCGGGCCCATTTGAACGCCGAGTATACTGGCGATCTGAATTCATCGATGAACGTTTGGCAATCACTGACGCAAAAATTCCCCAACAACCCGGCCGCCTATTTCTTTCTCGGCGAAGGTTATCTGAAGCAAGGAAATCTAAAGGAATGTCTGAGTAATATCTCAAGAGCAATAGCGCTCAGAGGCATCACAAACTAATCGGCTTTATCTATGGGAAATATATTAGGCAAAATTTTCAATCGCTCCAACCTCAAATTGGTGGCTGCCCTCTCAATCCCGGCAGGCATCACATATTTCTGGTTTTATTCCAATGAGCAGGCGCGTCTGGAAGTGGAGAGATATCAGGCGGAGCAAAAACAAAACCCGCTGACGGACAATGTTACGGTCAAAAATTACGAGCTCAAGGAAATCGATGATCTGAACCATATACGGTGGCAGCTCGTGGCCAAGAAAGGGGTGATGAAGTCCGCGACCAAGGACGTCGCCCTGGACGAAGTGAAGGTTGAGTATTTCGACGGTCAGAAATTGAAGATGCGTTTAATCGCGCCGCAGGGATCGGCTAACGAAGCGACCCGCATCGTGCACCTGGACTCGACAGATGATCAAAAAGTCATAGCCGAGGGAGGCGAAGACGGCAAAGGCCGTATAGAAGCTTTAAATGTGGAATTAACTAAAAAAAATCAGTTTACGGCCACCGGCGGTGTTAACATCGTGTGGCCCGGGGTAGCCAAGGTGACAGGCACGAAGGCAATTGGCACGATCGGCAAAGGCGGCATCGAGGGCCTCAAGATCGTGGGCAATACGCACACCGTCATCGGCATGTGAGTGGGTGATCCGGCATGAGAAAGAGGAGTCCTGAGTTTTTGAAGCAAGCTCGCGCCATTCTAAGTGTAATCTCGACCGCGGCCGTGATGAGCTTTTGCTCGGCATGCCCGCTGAGCCTGCAAGCACAAACATTGCCCGGCCCTGATATGAGCGAGGGCGGTCAAATCGATATTCAGGCCAACGAGCAGGAGTTTATCGGCGATCACATGATTGCCCGCGGCAATGTGCATGTTACGTACAAAGGCACCGTCATCGATGCACCAATGGCGACACTATACAAAGATCCTGCGGGAAAGCCGCAGAGAGCGGTTTTTACTGGTCACCCCTATTTGCGGCAGGGACTGAACAAAGTCGATGCCGATGTTCTGACGTTCGAGCTCGCATCGCAGACGATCATCGCCGACGGCAACGCCCATTCGGAGGTTCTGCAGAATGATGCGGCAGGGGCC
>DATNRC010000429.1:0-4491 GCA_036703705.1 Candidatus Obscuribacterales bacterium | reverse complement strand
GACCTAGGCTTTGCGGTAACGAGCCTCAGTCAAAACCACGTTTGCCAGAGCCAAAGATCAGATACCGGAGAGCCTAATTCAAGCCGTTTCTCTCACTTTTTGCTATCGCCAGCGGTGGCATGCAATGAATAATCCCGGTGCAGGTGTTGTTCTATATTGCTTAGTATACACGGCAAAAGCCCAGCCTGATTGGTTTTTGCGATAGCGAGCGTTGAGAAGACAAAGGTGGAGCTGCTCCGAAGCGCATCATTTTCGCCGCTCCATTTTGGCAGCTCATCCGACCATTGGCTGCCCATTTCAAAGTCGTTGCCCGGCGCGTCAGGCGTCGAACCCTGTGATGTCCCAAACTCAAGAAGCTCTTCCGATATCGGATGAGCATTGCAAAGCGGCCCTTCGGGCATGAGGCATTAACTCAGTTGGTTTTCCGAAACGTCCGCAGGTCATCCGATATCGGAAGACCGTTTCCAAGCACCAAATTTGCGAAACGGTAAGCCGAGCGGATGACAATTCAAGAGAGCATGCAGCAGCTCCTGCGATGCCGGACTTAGGAGGCAAATTTGAAATGCCCTGTTTAGTCGTTCTGCTTCGACAAATAACAAGGATAGCGCCGGCCCGGCTATCCATGAGATATCACATGAATATCCGCACACCAAGGCGACCGTTGTCATTAGTTCGTATTTTTCAAGTGGTATCGCATACGGTTATCAATAGGTGGGACCCGGTTGTCGTCCCTCTCACCATTGATGCTGATTTCCAGCTTCCGACAATAAACTTGAGCGCTTGACAAAAGAAAGTAAATTCCGGATGTCAAAGGAATGTTCAACGATAGCGCAAGTTTGGGCAGCCAAGTGCTGGCCTCGGTTTGCGCATTTGCAACAGCGCTCCATAAGACACATATCAAGCTGTTTCGCCCTATACAATTAATACATAATCTCCCAGAGCTTCTACTAATGCTCAGTTCGAGATGTTTTACGAGGTTTTCAGAACAGCAAAAGCCGTTGAAAAGAAGCCAGAACAATTGTTATTGAAAAGTTCCCCTTATTTCACACTAAAACGGCCCGAGAACTCCTGACGTAGACGAAGTCCAGAAATCAAACATGCACACAACACCTTGAGCGGTGTTGCTGGTCTAGTTGGTTGAGTTCTCGGCGTGGACGTGACAACTTCTTGCTTAGCCTCCAACTTAACGGCCAAGCCAATTTCAGAGCGTCGCGATAACGCGCTCACTCCGTAAGGAATGGAAACATGAATCTGAAGAAAGAAACTCGCGATCAGGCGGCGGAAACCCGCACTGGTACTCACTCTGCCCAGACCAATCAGCAACCGGCTGGGACGATCTCTGTCAACGTCGGCGTGCCCGGCAACATCAAGAAGCTTGTTCTTGAGGGCACTGACTGGAACGTGCGCGATGTCTTGAAGTATGCCGAAATCGACCACAACGGCTACGACATCCGCGTCGGCGGTCAGCCGGTCAAGCTCGACAGCCCCGTGGCGGACGGCCAGACCGTTCTCCTGCTCCGCCCGGTGCGCGGCAACGTCGAAGGCGGCACCATCTCCGTCAACGTCGGCGTGCCCGGCAACATCAAGAAGCTCGTTCTCGAGGGCAACAAGTGGACCGTCGGCGAGGTGCTCAAGTACGCCGAGGTCGAATACAAGGGCTACGACATCCGCGTCGGCGGCCAGCCCGTCTCTCTCGACAGCGCTGTCACCGACGGCCAGACCATCCTCCTGCTCCGCCCCGTGCGCGGCAATTGACGGCCGTTTTGGCCTCCGCTGATTCATCACGAGCGGGCTTACACCGATAATGGTGGCGCGTTGACGTCTTTCTTGCTGGCGGCCCCGCAATTTGGGGCCGCTGGCAAACCGTCGCCGCCTCTCAATCTCTCAAGAGGCTAGGCCGTGCCTAAGCCGGAGTGATAACGATGATTGACTATCTCCTCGCCCACTGGGTAATTCTAGCGGCCTCGGCCGGCGCGATCGCGGCGCTGGTCGGAGGCTTCCTCCTGTGGCGCAGACACGAGCAGTCTCTACCGGACAGCTACTTCCTGCGCTGGCTCACAAACGACCAGAAGACTGCCCTGAAGCGTGCTTCCGTCAACTTCACGGAGACCGTCCTCAACGCCGGCGAACCAGGAATTCTCATTTCCGCGAAGGACTTCAGGCGCGCTCGCAAGGCGCTCAAAGCGCATGTGGCAGCCATTGAGGAGCAGCGCGCCGGGCAGGTCCACGAAGCTGTGCTGACGTTCGCGCTGCCGAACGGCAAAGAACTTGCGCGCCTGAAGACAACCGTCGAAGGCAAAATCAATTGGTTTACGCGCTGGAAGCTCAGTCGTGCCGTGCGCGAGGTGCTCATGCCGAGCGTGAAGACGAACATCGTCATTCACCTCAGCCGCGGCTACCCGGCAGCGCCGATCGTGGATGAGAGCTTCCACGTCTTTCTCTACTCGAGCCCTCAGGCGAGCACTTCCGTGCGGCCGCCGCAAAGGGTTCTCGGTTTGAGCCCTGCCCGGCGCAATGCGCTGCAGCCCTGTGGAGTCGGCGTGCCGATCATCGACAATCTCACCGACTTTGCGGTCGCTGAGCTTGTCGACAACTGCCTGTACGTCAATGTCGACGTGCTGGGCTCGCGACGCGAGAGCCCTGACTATGGGCTCCTTGTGCGCGTTCTCCAGAAAGTCGACGAGGAGCTGATCGCCGATCGTTTCCTCGCCGAGCTGGTGAACAACATCAACGCCGAAGACAGCCTGGCGCAAAAGCCGGGCCTGGAAAATTTCCGCGTCACTGCCGAGGGCTTCTCGGGCAGGCGGCAGACGGTGCTCACTTCGCTCATTCGCGAAATCCTCACCCCCGCTGTCAACAGCGATGTGTTGATCACGAATATGCGAGGCACCAACCAGATTCCGCTCGACGGCGACACTTTCCGCATCTTCTTCAACTGCTCACCGAGCGGGCAAACCGTCCTCGACGTTCCGGAGAGGCTCTGGGGCTATCGTCTTCTCAAACGCGGTCCGGCTTTTGCGCCCTCCGCGCTCGGATTGCCGATTGTCGACGACAGTGGCTTCATCGTCGGTGAGTTGATCGACAACAATCTCTACCTGCATCAGGAATACATCCACTACGGATCCAAGCTGGAAGCGGCGCTTATGGCGCGGCTTCTGCTCGAGGTCCGGCGGGCTATGCGCAGCCGGCTGCATACTTCAGCCGCGGCCATAGACACGCAGGTGACATCACATTTCGTCACCGAGTGCCAGCGCCAGGTGCAGATATTCAAGAATCGCTCGAAACATGCCGATGCCGCGGCAAGCCAGAATACTCTTCGCGAGCTGCTCAAGAGCGCCCGCAGAGAGGAATTCAATTTGCTGCGCCTGCAGGCGGCGCCGGGCGAAGAGCTCGGCCGTGAATTCGACGAGCTTCTGAAGAACAAGAACGTCACAGGCGTCACTGTCACCAACGACACTATCGTCGTCACTACCCGGACGATATACTGCGTGCACCCGAAGACAAAGGTCAAGTACGACATCGGCGCCTTCGAGATTCATATCGGCATCTCATCGGGCTCGGTGAAGTGGTTCAACACTACGCGCAAAGTCAATGGCGGCAATGGCGCCATGAACGCCCCGCATGTCGACGGCAAGGGCAACGCCTGCTTCGGCAACACCAAGGACCTTTTCCCGATGCTCATCAGCAAGCGCGAATTTGCTTCCGTGGTGGAGCTGGCCATTGCCTTTGTAGAATCGGTCAACCTCGACGACAACTGGGGCCTGTACATCACTAACTGGCCGGTCGCCGCCGACTAACTCCCGGAAGGAGGGCAAGCTATGAAAAGCTATATCGTTCCGGGGCTGGACGACACAGACAAGCTCCTGTTGCACAACAACGGCATGGTGTTCTATCAGTGGGATGCCGAGAACATCATCATCAACGAATCTCAGCTGCCGCAGCTGCTCGAGCTTCTCGACGCCACGGCAAGCGAAGCTGCAACTGAGTACGAGAACATGTATATGCTCACTTTGCAGTTCAACATGACGGCAGGGTCAAACAACGGGGGAAACCGGGCGGCCGATCGGGCTCGCCTGCAGTCTCGCGCCAAGTACATCCAGGCCTGCTCGGCACGCCTGACGGCGGTCCTCAATGAGGCAACCGCAAAAGTCGAAGACAGGAAAAAGAAGCTCGGTCCGGCGCAGGAAGCCTTTGTGAGCTCGGCAAGATACAGCTACATCGCCTCGAACAAAAAGTCCGAGGAGGAGCTGGCGCGTGAATTCGCCGAGCAATTCGAGAGGCTCAAAGCAGTGCCCAAGGTGAGGGCAGTGCGCGTCACAAACGGCGCCATCCTTGTCTACACCGAAACGCTGTATGCCACCGATCCTGCCACCAAGCTGCGCCATGAACTGGGCGCTTACCTCATCATCATCAACACCGATGGCTCGCAAGACGGCGTGCGCTGGTTCAACACGACGCGACGCGTGCGCACGATTCAAACGGGGATGAATG
>DATNRC010000428.1:0-3939 GCA_036703705.1 Candidatus Obscuribacterales bacterium | reverse complement strand
CGCTGCTTGCAACCGCGACGTGCTCCTTGGCTTTGCTATCCGCGACCGCCTGCATGGGTGAGGCAGCGGCACCGGATTCGGTGACTGGCGGAATGAATGGGTATGGAGCAATGGGGTCTTTCTATAAGGACGTCGACTTTCTAAGCCCGGCAGAACGATTCCAGCGCATCAAGGATTTCATGGACAAGCGCCAGGGCATCGTCGATGGCTCGCAGCTCAGCAACTACAAATTCAAAGAGGTCATCACTTCTCCGAGTGAAAGCTTCAGACGCAAGAAAGAAGCAACGGATCGAGCACGCGAGGAGATAATGCTCAACGGAGCCCTGGGCTCGCCGCGACCGGCTCAGCCAAGCGAGGTGCGACCGGCTCAGCCAAGCGAGGTGCGACCCTATCGGCCACCGCTGCGCAATATGAGAGGGGGTCTCGAGAAAGCACCAGATATGGTTCCAGACGACGATTCCACCTTACAAGGAATTCAGAAGCAACACACTGTGTCGCCAGCAAGTTTGCTGGAAGAGTTCCATTCCGGACAAAGTTGAGGAGAAAGCGCCTTTAGGAAAATGAGTTTTGGTGAGGGGAAAAACAAAGGTCCCTGCGCAAGCAGGGACCTTTCAACATCGAAAGGAGGAACGTACTCAGGATTTTCAGACTAGCTATTGAATCCCCAGTCGCTCGTTACCGGCTGCGTTACCGGCGGAACGTAGGGTGCTTCAACTGGCTGAGGCTCTGGAGCCGGCGGAGCAAACGATGTTTGCGGAGCGGGGCTCACTGCCTGTGTTGCGGCCGCAGCTGCGGCAGCCTTCAAGCTCTCATCGAGCAATCCGGCTTTCTCACGGAGAAGATATTCGATGTAGTCTCCACGGCTCATGCGTGATGCCGCAACTTGCTCATCAAGGAGCCTGTGCGCCATCGGTGTAACGCAAACGGCTGTGGTAGTCCCTCTGTTCTTGCCGAAGAAGAAGGACTTGGCGCCACCTTTTGGTCCGGTTTGCTTGGCAGAAGCAGGCAGACGAAGAGGGGGCAAGCCGGCGCGCTCGCGAATGAGCATCTCGACGTAGTCACCATTCGACACTCCCGCAGCCGCCGCTTGTTCCTTGAGCAATTGGCGACCAAGCGCGGTCAAGTTGAATGATACCGACCCTGATTCCTTGCCGGGGAAACGGGAACGGCGAGGGGACGTGGTCTTAGCAGAAGTGTTTGTTTGGACCGTTGTATTCATTTACTTTTCGGCAGCAGTAATCCGAGAACTATCAATTTCGGCTATCAGACTGCCTTTCCTCCTTTTCTTGAAAAACGGAACCCGACTGGTATTGCAAGTTCTAGCTTGCTTCCATTTTGAAAAACGATAGCTTTTGCTACCCTTCCAACGCGCATCCGTTGACTACCCAGTTTTGACTGCAATTGCAATCAACGGTTCTTGAGAAGGTGCCGCTGTCACACTACATTTTTTTGCGCATGACAAACTAGAGGAATTGACCTCCAAGCTTTTACCATCAGGATTTCCTCAGTTGAGGTTTCCTTAAGGTTGTCCCTGGCAACCCTTTCCAAGACCTTGATTATATAGCAAAGTTACGAGAAGTTAGCAGTAGTCATGTATCACATTTTTCTAATCCTGTGCGGCTTTTCGCGCACATGACAACTACCCCCTAAAATGCGGAATCCAGCTTTGGGCCCAGATGTTGAACGTGTAAGCGATCACCGATCCGAGGGTCGCACCGACGAAAACCTCGACTGGTGTGTGTCCTAGGAATTCTTTAATGCGCTGGGAAGAGAGCTTCGGATGCTCGGAAAAAAGCTCGGTCATGATCTGGTTTAAGACCTTGGCCTGCAGCCCCACAGTGCGCCTGACGCCCGCGGCGTCGTACATGACGATAAGAGCAAGACAAAGAGCAATAGCGAAAGAAACGGAATTGAAGCCCTCGATCAAACCTACGGACACAGCCATCCCCATTGTGCAGCAGCTGTGGCTTGACGGCATGCCGCCTGTTTTCGCCATCAGCCTGAGATCGAAGTGACCGGTGCGGATGAGCTTCATGACAATCTTCGCCGATTGCGCGAGAAAGCTGCAGAGAATGGTGACGGAAATCACTTGCCATCCGCGTTGATCGACGGCAGGTGGCGCCGCAAGCGCTGTTTGTGCCATCCCTGCACTATCGGCAAATGTGCGGGAAAGCATGGTAAGCGGTGACAAGAAGTCCATAGAAGCGGTGCCTTCCTCTGCGTGCAATCTCAGTGCGATCTGTGAATAGCATACTGGAGAAGTGCCCTCAAAGGCGGCAGCCCACCTTCATCCAATCCGCTGTCCAACAAAAGGGCATGGCCGCGCGTTTCCAGTTGAGCCAGTTGCTCGCGCGCCTGCTCCATGCCGAAAAGGCGCACCCAAGTAGGCTTTTGAGCCGCCTCATCCTTGCCCGGCGTTTTGCCAAGAGTATGAGCGCTGCCAGTAACGTCCAGAAGATCGTCGGCGATTTGAAATGCCAGGCCGAGTAGTTCTCCAAACTCTGCCAGTTTGCTCAGCTCGTTCGGATTAGCACCGACCAATTTGGCACCGGACCAGATGGCAAAACGAATCAAGGCACCCGTTTTTAAGCGGTGAATTTCTTCCAGGACCTTGACATCTAGTTTTTGCTCCTCCTCTTCTTCTTCCGAAATTTGCGCCGGAATATCGAGCCCTCTTTGCAACATTTCGTAATTAGAGGATGGGCAGTGGTTCAAGCCAACGCCGGTAAAACGCAGATCAGCCACTTGTCCGCCCACCATTCCTTCCGGTCCTGTCGCTTTTGCCAGCTCTGAAACCACAGCAAGAAGAGAATCTGAATCAACACTTCGAGGAGTTTCTTCTATAAGGATCTGATTGGCCAGCATTAACAGCGCATCACCTGCCAAAAGCGCAATTGCTTCGCCGAAAACTTTATGGTTGGTCGGTTTGCCGCGGCGCAAATCGTCGTTGTCGAGAGCGGGCAGGTCATCGTGGATCAAGCTCATGGCATGAACCATTTCGATGGCACAGGCGCATGGCAAAGCCACTTCCACAGCGTCTTGAATGTCAAGCGAGCGCTCTTTCAACGTCAGGTCCATGGCCTCGGCGGCTGCCAGGCAGAGAATGGCCCGCAAGCGCTTGCCGCCCGACAAAACCGAATAGCGCATAGAATCCCAGAGCGTCCCCGGGCGGTCCGGCGTCAAATAAACATCGAGCCGCTCTTCAATGAGACTGCGTTTAGCTCTTGCATAACGCTCGAAATCAAAAGTGGCTTGTGACTGAACTTCGGAAGTCATAGATGTGCAACCCGCGGTGCGATTGATTGATGTCATTTTTTGGTCTGCGCCTTCCATAAATCAAGCGCACTCTTCACAAATTTGGCTCCTGTAAGGCTCCACTGGATGATGTTTCGTTCGCGCTTCAACAGCATCATGGCAACAGGACCAAGGGTTTTCAGAAAATCGGGCAAGATTTCTTCGGTCGTCTCCTTCTTATGGAACATACGTTCGTTGACGTCATTCAGGCGATGTGAAACCGCCTGCAATTGCAGGGATGATTCATCTCTTAAAACATCGGCAAGTTGCTCGAGAAGCTCAAGCTTCTCCATGATGAGCGGACGGGCGAAGACGATGGCAAAACCAAAAACGGCTCCGAAGAGCATCACATATGAAATTATGATCTTCGCGGCGCCCCTGAAGTTGAGAAATGCTATCTCGGCCGCTATCGGGAGGCAAAGAATTACCGCTGCGGCGATCGCCATGCGCACGTAATGATTTTGCAGCAAGCGCTGAGATGGCGGCAGCTGAGATGGCGGCAGAGGATCGGGGGCGGGAACTTCAAAGACAGCCCTGCCCGAGTCCGTTTCGCCGACCCGCGACAGCGTGATTGCTGGTTCTTTCCCTTCGTCCATGTTATTTGAGCAAGCTCCGGGCAATCAACATGCGCTGAATCTGGTTGGT
>DATNRC010000427.1:0-10189 GCA_036703705.1 Candidatus Obscuribacterales bacterium | reverse complement strand
ATATCTTCTCTGCAAATTCCATGAAATCGCGGACAGGACTGATATCTCCGGAAAACTGACCGTTCCCACTCTCTAATTGTAAAGCTGGCCTCTGTGTTCTTCGAATGTAGTAATCCCCCGGTTGCCGTATGACAACGCCGGCCAGTTCTAACATGGTAAGCAATGCCGACAACTCGCCTGTTTGAATGTCACTCAGCACTCTAATCGTCTCGAAATGAATTGGATCATTGCCAATGAACGCATAGACCTTTTGTTCATCTTCACTGAAAAGAGGTGCAGAAGCGAGCTTGTCGTTGGTATCCGTAGCGGGATTTGCATTGTGTGTTGCCGTTGTCGTGCCCTCATCGTTGTTCTCTGACTGCGTGTGCTCGTTTGGTTGGGTGCTCGTGCAGGCACCTTGAGGATCTCTGGAGCCAAAGTCTGAATCGTCGACTGTGTCGGTTTGACGCATTTTATTGCGCTCGCATCTTTCCTGCTCTTTGACGGGATGTTCTCCTGCGGGAGTCTCCCGACTGCGTCTACGAAAGATCGAGGAAAAAAGTGACGAAGGCCAAGCGGGGTCATATGCCATATTTAAGTCTATGACACCAGCCAATTTCTGCATAATATGCCAGGCAGAATCGTATGCGATTCCGAAGCGTTCGGAGAGTTGATGCGAATTCAGCTGCTGCCCTTTATCCATTAGCCAAATGACTGCATACCAGGCTCGGAGTTTTCTGGCACCATGAAATACTGAGTCTGCAAAAATCCAGGTCGGCTTCAGACAAAGATCGCATTTCATCACTCTTCCTTCGTTCTGCAACTTTGTTTCTTTACTTCCGCAATGGCGGCATTTCAGTGCACCAGAATCAATCCCTCTGCGGTGCATATCGATGGCGCATTCCAGATCTGTAGGAAATGCTTTTTCAAACTCCGCAACCAGCGCTGCTAAATCTGGCGGATCAGAAGACGCGTTTTCTTTGGATTGTGAATTGTTATCTGTCGTCATCGAACCAACCTCATGCCTCTACTGTGAAAAACGAAAAATCCCCGCAAAAAGTTCAAACTCATGGTCGAAAAATGGAAAATTTAATCTGTCATTGGCGCACTAAAAAACTGAACCGATATCGGTTCAGTTTTTTTAGTGGTCTCAGGGAGCTGTTAGCGAGATTTGAAGATCGAGAGCAACAGTGCTTCGAATTTCTCCTTATCTATCTGGGTTGCTACTTGAATTTTCTTACCGCCGAACAAGGATGTCGACGTTTTGCCCATGCTCTTGCCCTGGGTGTTGACGTCGATTTTCATTTCCTTGAAGGCAAAGAGGCTTGGATCAATGGTGGCAGCGGCAGTGACGGTGTCCCAAAAATAATACTCGAAGCCTTTCACCAGCGACCACAATTTCAGGGCGAGAGTGCAACCGCGAGAGCGGTCCGAATTCTCTTCGAGCTTCGCCAAGAAATCCTTGGTTACCGGAAGCTGATTGGTGACATCGAGCGGGATCAAACGAATCGGCACCTTCATTTCGAGAATTGACTTGAAGGCTTCCGGATCGGCATAGACATTCCATTCGGCGCTGCCGTCATGTCCATCTTCCTCTACATTGCCAGGGACGTTTATGGCTCCGCCCATGATGACAAATTCATCGACTTTGTTTCTCAGTTCTGGATGATCTCTAAAGATCGGAGCAATATTCGTCAGTGGCCCTGTCGTGACGACTGTCATGGGCGTGCGCGAATTATGTAAGCAATCATAGAAGACTGTGTCTGTCCGCCTGCCTTTCGGAGGCTGGTAAGGCTTCTTCAATTCTATCTCGCCGAAGAGAGGCAATTCGTTTATGATGTAGCTCTCTTTGCGCCAATTTTCCGGAAACGGATGAGGCACGGCGGTCTCGCTGGCAGCGATTTCTGCTCCTTCCAGGTCCAAATACGTAGCGATTTTGACCATTGCGCTGTAGGCCTGGTCCCAGTAACAGTCACCATTGGTGATACCAACGGCTTGCAGTTCGATTTGAGGGGAGAGCCACAAAAGGACGGCGCTCAAAGTGTCGTCGACATGGCCATCGTGATCGTGTAGAACCGGCTTTGACATGAACTCAGCAGCTATTCTTTACTCTGCATTCCCGATCGATTTGGCACTGCTTGGCAAGCGGCGCTGACGGAAGTTCCAGTGTACTTCCATGGACGCGCAGTTTCATGAATCTCGGTGTTTTCGAAGTCCTGCGGACTTTACAAAATGCCAAGTTGCATCTTGGCTTCTTCGCTGCACATGGTTCGGGGATCCCAGCGAGGAGACCAAACCAGCTCTATATTGACATTGTTGACCCAGGGAAGTTTTTTTATCGCCTGATGGGATTGACCTTGGATAACCGCCCCCAGCGGGCAGGCTGGACTGGTGAGGGTGAGCTTGACGTTGACGTTGTTGTCCTCGACCTTAATCTCATAAATGAGCCCGAGATCCACAATGTTGACACCGAGCTCCGGATCGACGACCGAGCGCAGATTTTCTCGTACTACGTCTTCTTGAAGGGATGACATCTTCCTGACCTCCACAATTGCCTCTCAAAGCGCAACCGATTGTTCCGCAAGCTTTGTCGACCGTGATTACGATTTGTCGTTGCCGTTCGTTTGTTGGATGTTTCCAAGCCCTTCCAGCATTGTGTTCCAGGGCAGTAATGCGCACTTTATTCTCACCGGGTATTTCTTTACGCCTTGCAGCGCTTCTAAATCTTCCAGCTCGTCGGGAAGAAACTCCTGCTCGCTCTTGGAAAGCATCATATTCTTGAAAGCGTCCACCAGTTTTGTCGCCGCTTCCACGCTCTTGCCTTTTAAGGCTTCGGACATCATCGAGCCTGAAGCAGTGTTGATGGAGCATCCCTTTGCCTTCAACTTGACGTCGGCAATTTGCCTGCCCTCAACCAAAAGATAAAGTGTGAGCTCGTCCCCGCATAATGGATTGACTCCCTCGACGGTTGTCGATGGATTCTCTATCTCGCCATGATTGCGAGGATGGTGATAATGATCGAGGATTGTTTCTCGATATAGATCATCCGCAAGTGACATGTCCTAAAACCTTATCCGCCTCCTTGAGAGCCTCGAAAAGAAGATCTACCTCTTCTTTCGTATTGTAGATGTAAAAGCTGGCTCGGGCCGTACCGGCAACGTTGAGATCGCGCATGAGCGGCTGGCAGCAGTGATGCCCCGCTCTTATGGCAATGCCTGCATCGCTCAAAATCTGCCCGACGTCGTGCGCATGAATGTGATCGACATTGAAGGCGATCACACCGCCTCGCAGTTTGGCGTCCTTCGGACCATATATGGTTATGTCTCCCAGTTCTGAAAGGCGCTTGAGAGCGTACTCGGCTATTTCAATCTCATGGGCGCGCACATTTTCCATACCCAGCCCGGTCAGGTATTCAATGGCTTTGCCCGAAGCAATGACGTCGGCGATATTTGATGTTCCTGCTTCGAATTTCCAGGGCAGATCGCTCCACTTTGCCCGATCGCGCCAGACCGAACTTATCATGTGCCCGCCGGAAAGGAATGGCGGCATTGCCTCAAGGAGGCTTGCTTTGCCGTAGAGAATGCCGACTCCTGTCGGTCCTAACATCTTGTGCATGGAAAATGCCAGGAAATCGCAATCAAGATCTTGGACGGACACTTTTAGATGGGGAACTCCCTGCGCACCATCAACGAGTATGATTGCGCCATTGGCATGAGCGATACCGGCCAATTCCTTAACCGGAACGATCGTGCCAAGCACATTGGACATCAGTGTCACGGCAACAATTTTTGTTTTCTTCGTTATCAGCTTGCGCGCTTCTACGAGATCGATAAGCCCGTCATCAGTCAGAGGCAGGAACACTAGCTTGGCATCACGTTCGGCGGCCAACCGCTGCCATGGAATCAAATTCGAGTGATGCTCCATTGCCGAAAGGACAATCTCATCGCCCGGCAAAACCGAGATCTGTCCGTAAGAATAGGCGACGAGATTGATCGATTCAGTTGCGTTGCGGGTGAAGACGATCTCTTCTGTCGCATTGGCGCCTATGAAGGCGCGAACCTTTTCCCGCACTTGCTCGAAGGCTTCAGTCGCTTCTTCGGCAAGCGTGTGAATGCCCCGATGGATGTTGGCATTGTAGTGTTTGTAATAATCAGTGAGCGATTCGATTACGGAAATGGGTTTCTGCGACGTTGCAGCATTGTCCAGATAAACAAGTCTTTTGCTGCTTATCTTTCTTTCCAGAATGGGAAAGTCCTTTCGTATAGCCTCAACATTGAGCATTTGGTCACCTCGCTCCGTGTGCGCCGACCGGGACTGCCACCCAAATTTCGTCGCCACGCAACTCTAATTGATAAGTAGGTATGGGAACCACCGCCGGCAGACACATCACTTTACCGCTTTTGACATCAAATCTCGCCCCATGGCGGGGGCATTCTATTTGATGGTCGACGAGCTCTCCTTCGCCCAGAGGGCCGCCATCGTGAGTGCAAAGATCGGCGACTGCATAAAACTCGCCTTCCACATGGCATACAGCCACGTTTTTTCCAGCAGCATTGAAGACTCTGACGCTCCCTTCAGGAACGTCGTTTTTTGTTGCTACCTTAACAAACGTGTCACTCATCACGCCCTTCTTCTTTAGTGCTTAAGGTGTGCCGTGGATTTTGTCGATGATAAGCTCATCGATCCAGGCGCGAATGCCCTCTTGGGGACAGGACTCTATGATCTGGCGGAAGAATCCGCTGACCACCAGCTCTTCTGCTTCGAGCGCGCTCAGTCCGCGGCTCATCAGGTAGAAAATTTGCTCCCGATCGGCAGGCCCGACCGTCGCGCCATGCGAGCATTTTACGTCGTCAGCAAGGATTTCCAGTTTTGGTATGGAATCTGCTCTCGCCTCTTGTCCCAGGAGCAGGTTGCGGTTGCTCTGATAAGAATCGGTTTTCTGTGCTTCTTTGGCTACGCGTATTGTTCCCAGGTAGACTGAAGAAGCGCTTTCTTTGAGGGCCACCCGGAAGTTTATCGTCGACCGGGTGTCGGGGGCTATATGGTCTTGAATCGTATTAAAGCTGAAGTGCTCGTGTCCTGCACCAAGGACGATACCATAAGTATCGCTGGAGGCCCCTCTTGCGCTTAGTGTTGTGTGTATGTCGGACTTGAGCTGCCCGCCCCCCAGGCCAACCGTGAGCGAATATAGGTTCCCGTCCTGTTGAACTTCATTATAGGTGCGGCTGACGGCAAAAACATTGGCATTGAAGTCCTGCAAATCGATGTAGGTCAGTTGCGCATTCTTGCCAATATATACTTCTGTCGCCGTGTCTACAAGAGACAGAGGAGCGTTGTTTTTGCTCTTCCCTTTAGCGGAGCGGGAAGAGGCGATTGCATTGACGAAACTGACTTTGCTTCTTTCTCCTACAACCACAACGACTCGAGGGAAGGCGGCGAACTGATCCTCTTCCCCCACCGTAAGCAGGCTGACAACCGGAAGCAAGAGGGAAACATCGGCAGGAACATGCAAGAAGACGCCGCAATTGAAAAGCGAGCGGTTCATGAGCTGAAATTTGTCGGCACTTATGTCTTCGCCAAAGGATTTTTCCTTCAATCCCTTCGCAGTCAAGAAGGGCTTGATGAGCTGAGGATGCTTTTCGAGCGCGGTCGAGATTGTGCTCAAGACCACATTTTGTTCTTTGAGAGCCTGAGCCGGTCCCGAGAGGAATGCTCCTTCCGGGCTGGAGTATATGTGCGGCACTTCTTTGCCGATTGCCTTGAGCATACGCTCCAGTCTTGGAGGGGAAGGCGCTTGCTTGCCGATCTCTTTTGCGAAGTCGACTGTGGATAAACGCGAAAGGTCGAGCGCATCTATCTCCGTTCGGCGCCAGTTCTCATCACGTGCGCACGGAGTCGGTGCCTTGAGATAGGCTTCCCACGCTGAAAGCCGTTCTTCTTTCAGCCAGGCAGGCTCTGCGTTCTTGGCGGCAAGCTCATCAACGCGCTCTTTGGTGATCGTATTAGTGGACTTGGAATCTGCCATGATTAGCTGCTTTTGCTCTCCTCAATTCAGTCAGCTTACTATTCGCCACGCCTTCGCCTGGCCGACAATTGTCGATACGCCGGGCATAGATTAGCCTACTGAGCCTTCCATCTCGAGCTGGATGAGCCTGTTGAGCTCAACAGCATATTCAAGAGGAAGCTCTTTTGTAAATTGCTCGAAGAATCCATTGACGATCATCGACTTGGCTTCAGCTTCGGTGAGTCCGCGGCTCATCAGGTAGAAAAGCTGCTCTTCACCCACTTTAGAAACTGTGGCCTCGTGCTCGATCGTGACGTCCTTTTCGTCAATTTCCATGGTCGGATACGTATCCGAGCGCGATTTCTCGTCAAGCAAGAGAGCGTCGCAGCGCACGGAGCATTTGACGTTTTTCGCTTCCGGATAGACCTTGATCAATCCGCGATATGAAGTTCGTCCGCCATCTTTGGAGATCGATTTGGAGGTGATGATCGACGTCGTATTTGGCGCCGCATGCACCATTTTTGCGCCGGCGTCCTGGTGCTGCTCGTTGCCGGCCAGCGCAACCGAAAGCACCTCACCGTGAGCGTGCGGCCCGACAAGATAAATCGACGGGTACTTCATGGTCAGCTTGGAGCCCAGGTTGCCGTCAACCCACTCCACCTTTGCTCGCTCGTGCGCCACCGCTCGTTTGGTGACCAGGTTGTACACATTTTTCGACCAATTTTGAATGGTCGTATATCTTATGTGGGCGCCCTTCTTGGCGATCAGCTCCACGACGGCTGAGTGGAGCGAATCGGTGGAATAAATCGGCGCCGTGCAGCCTTCGATGTAATGCACGAAACTGCCGGGCTCGGCAATAATGAGCGTGCGCTCGAACTGGCCCATGTTCTCGGCATTGATACGGAAATAGGCTTGCAGCGGAATCTCAACCTTGACGCCCGGCGGCACCCAGATGAAACTGCCGCCCGACCAAACCGCGGAGTTGAGCGCGGCAAATTTGTTGTCAGCCGGCGGAATAACCGTTGCAAAATGCTCGCGAACAATGTCTTCATGCTCCCTCAATCCGGAGTCCATATCAAGGAAGATCACTCCTTGCTTCTCCAGATCTTCACGGATGGAGTGATAAACAACTTCCGACTCGTACTGAGCAGTCACGCCGGCGAGAAACTTTCTTTCCGCCTCCGGAATGCCCAGACGATCAAATGTTTGCTTGATGCCTTCCGGAACGTCGTCCCAGTTTTTCTGCCCTTTTTCTGAAGGCTTGATGTAATAGAAGATGTTGGTGAAGTCGATGGCGTTGAGCAGATCGCAATTGCCCCAGGTGGGCATGGGCTTCTTCAGAAAGATATCGAGCGCTCTGAGGCGGAATTTGAGCATCCACTCGGGCTCGTTTTTCATTCTCGATATTTGCGTCACTATTTCAGCCGTCAAGCCTCTTGCAGACTTGAAGACGTAGTCTTCCGCATCCCGGAACCCGTATTTGTAGTCTTTTCCGAGAGCGCGCAGAGCATCGTGTGTAAGTTCGGCTGCCATCATTGCCTCCTCAGGAGCGGGCGCCCGAAGGCGCTAAATCTTGCGTGACCCAATCATAGCCGCGAGCTTCCAGCTCTTTTGCCAGATCGCTGCCACCCGATTTGACGATTTCTCCGTCCTGAAATACATGCACAAACTGTGGCTCCACATAGTTGAGCATGCGCTGATAGTGCGTAATCAAAAGAATTGCAGTCTCAGGGCTGGCAAGCGCATTTATGCCGTCAGAAACAACTTTCAGCGCGTCTATGTCCAAGCCGGAATCTGTTTCGTCAAGCACAGCAAGAGCCGGCTTGAGCAAGGACATTTGAAGAATTTCCAGGCGTTTTTTCTCTCCTCCTGAAAAACCTTCATTCACATAGCGGGACAGAAACTCATCCTTGATCTCCAGCTTTTGCATGCTGGCTTTGAGCTCTTGTCTGAATTCCTTGACCGGAACCTCCTTGCCTCGTACAGCTCTCACGGCAGCGCGCAAAAAGTTGGATACGGATACGCCGGGAATGGCCACCGGATACTGAAATGCCAGTGCCAGCCCGCGTTTTGCTCTCTCGTCAGCCGTCAAATCCAGAAGCTCCTCGCCCTTGAAGAGCACAGAACCCCGGGTTGCCGTATAGCGCGGATGACCCATGAGCGTATAAGAAAGCGTCGACTTGCCCGAGCCGTTGCGGCCCATGATGGCATGCACTTCTCCCGGATAAATGGAGAGATTGACGCCCTTCAGGATCTCTTTTCCTTCCACAGAGACCCAGAGGTCCTTGATTTCCAGGAGTGGTTTACGTGCCGCCATTTTGTGTCCTACCTTTTCTGGCCACTTGCCGAAGCATATATCCTACTCTTTTTGATACGCGCGCTCTTGGGAACGCGGCTTAAACATATCAAAGTTTCGGTCAGTTGGCTTTTATAGATAAAATAGTATCAAAAATCATCCTGCTACTCCATCGATCTTAAGGATGGTTTCTAACATGAGGAAACGATGCGCCCCTGAGCAGTTTGGAGTATCGTAAGGGTACGGAGAGAAAGCACAGTCATTGTTGCGAGGCGGTTAACACAGGGAATGGCAAGCAGGGCAATTAAGTTGACCATCGGGCTCACTATTAACAAATGGTAAGCGGTAGCGCGCAGGCAAGCGTCGTCCGGAAGATGGAGCGGGCGAAAAAAAGAAGAGGTCTTCCGCGGGACGGCAAAGAGCGGAGCGAGGGCTGCGATTACATAATGATCACTCAACCACTCAGTGAAACACCAGAACGCACTCAAGAAGCGGTGCTTCTCTACCTGAAAAGGCAGGGAGAAATGACAGTAGCTGAGCTTTGCTCGGTGCTCGGCATTACTTCCATGGCTGTGCGCCGCCATCTGGCATCTCTGCAGAAGGAAGGGCTGGTCCAGTCCAAGCTGGTGAAGCAATCAAGAGGCCGGCCGACCTATCGCTTCCATCTAACAAACAAGGCTGAGTCTCTCTTCCCGACCGGCTTCCAAAACCTGGCCATAGATCTTCTGGACATGATCTACGAGAAAGATGGGCACAAAGGCGTAATGGAGTTGCTGAGCAAGAGGAACGATCTTCGTGCCAATCGCCTGAAACCGCGTGTTGCCGGTAAATCGTTGGAAGAGCGAGTGCGCGAGGTGGTGAAGATCTTTTCAGAAGACGGCTTCATGAGCGAGTGGGAGAAGCTTCCTGACGGCAACTACGTCATCTATCAGCGTCATTGTGCGGTCCACGATCTGGCCAATCAGTACCGCCAGTTCTGCGTTCTGGAGCCGCGCTTGATGGAGACCCTCTTGGGCGTGAAAGTCACCCGCCAACAGTACATCCTGAAAAATGATCCTGTTTGCGGCTATCTGGTTCACGCTGATGCTGCGCCGACGAATTGTCAAGATGCCGGTTGATTGGCTGGCGCCGTTTTTAAGCATGAGGCAAAAAACTGAACCGATATCGGTTCAGTTTTTAAGTAATCAAGTGCCCTGAAAAAACTGAGGCCAGGTCAGATGTGGATTAAGTCTGAGAGAGGTCCCTCGTTATGAGACGCTGCAGTTGATTGTTGCGCTCTATATTTACTTGCGTCGAAGCTTTTTTCAGTTCCCCCCACAAACGGCTCGATGCGCGTAAGTAATCGAGAGCTTTTCGCAGCGCGGCCGCGCGCTGGACTGGGTCCTTGAGCGTGGTCGACTGCAAATACAGGCAAACGGCCATATTATTCAAGTCGGCCGCGACAGGCTCGCTCTTGTCTCCTTTCAAATGTTTGTCCTGAGCAAGCACTGTCTCAAAGGCCGAATAGGAAGAATCGAAATGTCCATGGTCGGCATAGACGGATGCCAGCAGCCACGCATCCTGTCTGAACTCAATCGGCTTGGCGGACTTCCAATTGGTCATCCCCGATTGCCACAAATTGGACAAAATCTTTTCCGCACTGACAAGATCGCCCTCCTGCCAAAATACGCTGGCTAAATCCCGTTCTAATTCCGGCAATTTGCCGTGCACCGCTTCTTTTTTGAGCAGCTCATCTTTTTTTGCCGAGAGCATTTGCTCTCGCGTTGGCTTAGGCGGCCCTTCGGCAACGCTTTGTATGCTTGCCAATGTGCTTGTCGCCATTAGGCAGGCGATCAGCATTGGACCGAGCATTTGGCCAGCCTTGAGCATCATTCCGGCGGCGGCGGCGGCGGTGGTGGCGGCGGCGGCGG
>DATNRC010000426.1:0-7284 GCA_036703705.1 Candidatus Obscuribacterales bacterium | reverse complement strand
TCGCTCCCGAAGAGCCGGGGACGTTGATTACTCACCGCCTGGTGGCGCCTGAATATACAATTTGCGGTCTGTCGCTCGATATGAATCAGGCAGCAATCAGCCTTAAAAACTCAGCAACGGAAGTGGATGCCAGGCGTCTCGAGGGCGTTGCCTCATTATTTACCCGACTGCAGGAGCTGAACATTGCCACAGACATGGTGATGCTCCTGGCGCACGAGGACGAGCCAGGTCAGGAATTCGCTTTCACTGTGGAAAAACGCGCAGTGCCGCGTGTTCTCTCCATAATAGAATCGCTGGGCAAAATCCTCGCCTGCCCGCACATTCACTGCGACACGGACATTGCTCGCATATCTGTTGTCGGCAGGCGCCTCACAACAAAACCAGAAGTGGTGGCCAGTATTTTCGACGAATTGAACAATTCGTCGATCCCGGTATTGATGGTGGCGTCAGGTGATTTGCGCGTCAGCGTGCTGGTGCCCTCGGCATTCGCTCAGGAAACCGTGAAATTGATTCACAGCCGCTTCAATCTCGCCCATGACGATGCGGACGTCGTCGCCTAGACTGCCGACACTTTGAGCGTGCGCTCCAGCTTCAGCCTTACGGGCTGAGGCAAAGGTTCCGCTCGTCAAAAGAACGGCATTTTTTCGACTTGCAGGCGTTTCAGGAAGATGCGTGTTTTTTGGGCCTTGCCTTGCCTGAAGGTTTCTTCGGCGCCTCCTTTTTAAGAGCGCTCGAGAGCGATTTGGCAATTGGCTTCATGCCAGGCGCGGTCTGCGATTCAGGATCCGTCCAATATTGCAACGCCATTGACAGCGTATACATCAATATGAAGCCGCCAATGAAGTAGGCAAACGTAAGCCATCTTTGCTCTTTTCTCTTTCGCTCGTGAGTGGGAGTGTGCCGCTCGATCTTGTCGCCTTGAGTAAGTTTTCTTAAATCACTGGCGAGCTCTTCCATACTCTGATAACGATCGCCAGGTTGCTTCTCCAGGGCGCGAAAGATGATGGCGCGCAGATCTTGCGATATGCCCAGCACCGGATCTAATTCCGGCGGCGGATCATTTATGTGCTTCCACATCGTGTCCAGGTACGTATCACCGGAGAACGGTGGAGTTCCGGTAAGAGCGAAGTACATCACGCATGCCAGCGAGTAGATGTCGGATGTCTGATCGAGGTGGATTCCCCTCGCCTGCTCCGGGCTCATGTAAGTGGGAGTGCCAACTACAGTGCCGGTTTTTGTCAGTCCTTCCGAAGCTTCTTCTCCTTCCGCCTCCAGGATTTTCGCAATGCCAAAATCGACTATGACCAGATCGGTTTCGCCATTCTCCGCCTGGACAAGCAGCATGTGATCCGGCTTCAAATCTCGATGAACCACTCTTCTCTGATGAGCGAATCCAAGCGCCGCAGTCATTTTAAGAAAGAGAGGAATGGCTTCCTCCGCCTTGAGAGGTCCTTCCGTGCGCACCTTTTCCTGCAAGCTTTTGCCGTCTATCCAATCCATAACCAGATAGGGCATATTCTGGGCCGTGATGCCAAAGTCGCGCACCTGGCAAATGCCCGGGTGCTTCAGAGCGCTTGCGGCAATGGCTTCGGTGAGAAATCTCTTGCGCATCAGCTCATCCGCCGCGCATTTGGGCAAAAGCACTTTGATACCATAAGTGGTGCAGGTATATTTGTTCCTCGCTTTGAATATCGAACCCATTCCGCCCTGGCGCACTTTGCCCAGCACCTCGTATTGCTCTGGCAGCTGCTGCTCGACGGGCGCGAGAAGCTGCTCGGAGGCGGCGGCGACCTTCTGCTTGACCAGAGAGACATCATCGCAAAGGGGTGATATCTCCCCCTGTCCGAAAGAGATATTGACTTCAAATTGAGGCGTAATTTCCTGCACGGCGAGATCTCCTCAGTTTTCGGGATCTTCTAATTCAAGTTATTGCCCGGTGCTCTCCTCCTTGCCTGAGGACGTAGATGTTGCTTCGGCTGTTTTGCTGTCGCTTGCGGTCACGGATTCTGTGGAAGACCGATCGCCGGCCGCTTCGCTCTTTTTATCGCTTGCAGCAAATGAGCTTTCGTAAGAAGGAACGGCAGAATTTTTGTCTGCCTTCACTGCTGATTCATCCGCGCCTGTTGATTGGCCAGAAAACTTCGATGATGCAGCTTCATCAGACTGGGAAGCGGAAACCGAGACAATCTGCCTGCCTGCGCCATCAGGCCCGGGGGAATCACCGGAGGATGCCGCCGCCTCCGCATTGGCGGTAACGGAATAAGACTGTGAATCGGCATTAGCGTTTGATGCGGCATTAGCTGTCGCATTAGCTGCGGCATCAGCTGTCGCATTAGCTGCGGCATTGGCTGTCGCATTAGCTGCGGCATTTGGTGTCGCATTAGCTGCGGCATTGGCTGTCGCGTGCGATGCATTGGATGTTTCGTTTGCGGACTCGATCGATGTTTCGCTCGCTGTTTCATGCGCCGGCGGATTGGAAGCTGGCTCAGGCGGTGCAGTCGCCGTTTCGCAATTGCCGTTTATGCGAGGCGTCGGTGCTGCAACAGTCCGTTGAGCTGCATCACCAATGGAAGACTCAATTGCTATTGCCTCGGGCTCGCGGTGCAATCCTCGAAGCACTTCGCCATACACCCGGAGCGTCGCGTGCAATTCGCGTGGACTGATACTTCTGTCATTGCGAACCAGCTCCACGCTTTTGCGCGCAATCGGTTCCGCACTTGCGAAGTCCCCCTTGGAAATATACAGATTGGACAGATCATTTTGTGTCTGTACGATCTTAGGTATGCTCTGAACTTTCGACGCATTAGCAAAAGCCACTACAGTCTTCTGATAGCCGATGGCGTCATTTATCTTGCGCTGCTCTTTGCAGACCCTGGCCAGATTCTCGAGCAAGGGCGCGCTCTTGGGACTTCCCGGCCCGTCTCGCCTGGCGATGAACTGAAGCGCATATGTGTAGCACTTCTCGGCATTCTCCCACTGCTTTTTGGCCTCATACTGGGTCGCCAAAACGACGTAATTCTCAATCGCTCTCGTCTGCGCAACAACTGCCTGCTGTGCCTGCAAACCCATATCATAGGTCCGCTGAAAAACACGCCCTTTGCTCAAACCGGCTGCGGTTCCCGCCCCCAAACCAGCAGACAAGCCGCGAACAGACGTGCCTTCAATCAATGCCTGACACCAAGCTGGTTGCGCGACACTCAAGCATAGCAGCGCAACCGCTACGTTCCTGTTTATATTCATGGTTGGAAAACCGTTGTTAGTAAGCATCGTATGTATGCCACGAAAATGTCCCGAAATAACCAGCAGTTGGCAAATTCTCACGTTATCAAGATTAGAATGATCCCATCTTGCCGCCCGCATGCCCGATGCGGCACGCTCCCCTGGCTGCCACCGCATATGGTGTCAGTTCGCTCTACCGGTTGCTGGTTGCTGAATAAGCTGACGCCAGAAAATAGAAAATTAGGGGGATGGCGGAAATTTCTGCCCGCCAAACGTCAACTGCCGATAAGCAGCTGCGCGGCAAACGAATGTGGCCTGAAGCAGGCCCTACTCTTCCAGCTTTGGCTGAGGCAGAATCGGCGGATCGTCACGATCGCGCAAAATAGGGTCGGGTTTCGGACCTTCGACGGTCTCGCGCGCAGCCTGGCAGCGTTCGTAGATAAGCCTTTCATCCTTTACCAGCTGATTGCAGTCCTCCAGGTATTTCTTGAAAGGGGCGAGATATGCCTCAACAGCCGGATCGGGCTTAGCAGGAGCGGTGGCGGCCGCCTTCTTGCCTTTGGCGTCGACTTTTACGTCTTGCGCCTTCGGCTCGTCCTTCTTCAATCGCACTTTGGCTTGCTCAAGAAGGCACTCCGCCTCCTTGGCTCTCTGCTCGGCACGCCAAACCCGATCGTACGAGCCCGGGATGTACTCCACTTTTCGGTCGACATCCCAACCTAGCGGTATATTGCTGCTCGGATCTTCTTTCTTGATGGGCTTGAGCTTTGGCAGATCCGCTGCCAGCGCCTTGAGCGCAGCCAATCTTTCTTCTTCGAGAACCTTCGGGTCGGTCGGCGCAGCCGCTCCGGCACCAGCTCCGGCACCAGCTCCGGCAGTTCCTCCGGCTGTCCCTGCGGCAGTTCCTCCGGCTGTCCCTGCGGCAGCTTCCGCGGCTGCCTTCTGCTGAATCTCTTTTTTCGTTTCTTCAAAGCGCGCGACATCGAGTTTGGGCTGCACCCCGAATCGGTTGAGAACCATTCGGCAGTGGGCGGCAATCTTGCTGTCGGGAGCAAGCTCGTAAGCCTTCTCATAAGCTGCCAGCGCTTCTTTCTGCTTGTTCAAACGCATGAGTGTGTTGGCAAGGCAGTAATAGGCGACACTCGAGTTGCGGTCGTCCTTCACTGCGGCCTCAAGAAGCGGCAATGCCTGCGCGTAGTTGCCAGCCTTGTATTGCTGCATGCCTTCCGCTAGATCGCTCGGCTTTGCCATCGCCTGAGAAGCACACAAGATAGGTAGGACAGCCGAGAGTATTAAAAACTGCCTTTGCACGATTTTTCTCCCCATGACAACTTGGTTAAGAATAAGAACAGATCAGATTTCATTCAATTCAATACCCATGATAGAGACATATATCACGTTGAAAGCTCTTCCTTATAAGAACACATTTCTCAGGCTGAAATCGTGGCCACATGCTTGTAAAACGGAAATTGGCAAATTGCCTGGCAGAACAGGCGTTGTTCAATGCCCAGGCCATTCGCGCCTGCCCGACATCTGCCGCAGCGATACAAAGCTCAACTTAACGAAAGCCCATTTCCGCCAGGCTTGCCGTATAGTTATAAGGTGACTTCGGAGAGATTTTGCGATGTGCCCACCAGCATTTGACAACCTGTTCAGCAAAGTTAAAGCGGCAACAAAAGAAGCGGCCGACAAAACCGCGCAAGCTGCGAAGGCAGCCAAGATAAGGGTCAATATCAAGACTCTGGAAATGGAAAAGAACAGGCATCTGCAAACCATTGGTTTGAGAACCTATCTGCTGTACAACGAAAACAAGTCAATCGACGGCAACACACTTTACGATCGCATCAAGGAAGAGCTCAATCAAATTGAGCACAACGAAGAGCGTATCAAAGAGCTGGAGACGGAAATTCAAGAATTGCAGTCGCAGGGCCATGTCGACGTTTCCGACGTCACTGACACTGAAAAAGCAGAGTAGCGAAAACTCAACGGTACGGTCGCGCCCGCGATCGCCTGCCCATTGATCACTCTTTCTGCTGATTCGATGCCGTACGCAAACAAACGCAAGCAAAACCTCAAAGATTTCGCCGTCTTCGGCCTTGCCGTCTCTCTGCTCGTTGCACCATATTCGGTACCACAATCGCCTGCGATGGCAGACAGCATTTCGCCAGGCATCAGTGATGGTGGCAAGATTTATTCCGAGGAAAGACCCAATAAGGAATTTTTCGGCTCCGGCATGAGCGGCCGGCTGTCAGAGGCGTCCTATCTCAGATTTATGGGTGAGCATGATCTCGAAGACGGCAATTTCGACGCCGCCATGAGCAAGCTCGCCAAGGCAGTTCAGCTCGATCCCGGCGATCCCGGCGGTCATGTTTTATACGCTCGTGCCATGACATCGGCCTTTCATCACGGATTGAGAAGGCAGCGGCCAGATCGCGAGCTGCTCCGGAAATGCATTGAGGAGTGGAATCTCATCTGGCATCACGATGCTGATGGCTCGGAGCAAGTAGAAGCGAAGGGACAGGCGCGGCGGCTTAAGAAGATTGCCAAAACCCTGGACAAGCAGACAAAGATAGCGGGGCGGAACTCGCTTCCTCAATAGGCGCCGCACGTTAATATTCCTCTGCCCACACATTGTCAGCGACAACCTCGACGATGAAAGATGATGCAAGGCTGGACAAATTCCTGCGCTGCTGAGGCTTTCACGGCGGCGCGCTCAAAAGGCGAAACCAGAAAATGCTTCCTTGTCCGGCTTCGCTCATGACACCAATTGTTCCGCCCAGTTGCTCCACAATCAGCCTGCAGATAGGAAGACCCAATCCGCTTCCGCCCTTCTTGCTCCCGTCCTGCGCTTCGACCTGTTTATAGCGCTCGAAGATCACTTCTTTGTGCGATTGGGGAATGCCGCGCCCCTGATCGATGACTCGCACTTCGACATAGCCGTCTTGCCCGGCGACATCGATGCTTACGGTGCTCTCCGGCGGCGAAAACTTGATGGCGTTGGAGAGAAGATTGACCAGCACCTGCACCAGGCGGTCGCCGTCGGCCCAAACACGCACATCCTTGCCTTCATAGCTCAAAGCTATCGCATTTTGTTCGGCAAACTCCTTGACCGCATCCAACGAGCGCCGCACCGCCCCCTCAAGCGATATCATATCCGGTGACATTTGCATTTTGCCTGCATCCATTCTCTCCAGATCGAGCAGGTCGTTGATGAGGCGGATCAATCGCTCTACGTTTTTCTCCATGCGCTCCGCATTTTCTTTCAGCTGATCGCTTATCGCTCCCATCGCCCCCATCGACATGACGGAGAGAAAACCGAGCAGGCTTGTAAGCGGCGTGCGCAACTCGTGGCTTATCATGGCGACAAACGCCTGCCGCATGCGTTGCGCCTCAGCCAGCTCCGAAGCCATGTCGTGAAATGATTTGTCGAGAACAGCAATCTCGTCGCCGCCTCTCATCAAGGGATTCAGCTCCTTGCTTTCTCGAAGACGACGCGTGTTGTCCACCATGATTCTCAGGCGGTCCGATATATTGCGCGTAAAGACGATTGATACCGCTATGGCGGTGAGAACATTCACAATCACACCGGCGATGAGAAGCTGCCTGGTCACCTCACGAAGCCGCTGCTGCGCAATCGGGCTTTCAGAGATTGAATGCTCCATGAGCTTTCCCAATTCGATGATGTCATTGACGAGCGAATGGTAAATCGGGACAACTTTGTTGTGAGGATCGTTCAACATAATGAGCGCATCTGATGGGCTCATGCTTTCGACAAGAGCTCGTGAGCGGTCGAGCCACGAAAGGCAATGCGTCACCTTTCGCTCGATCCGCAAAAGCAGCGTTCTTTGATCGGTTGAAATCTCCTTCTGTCCCTTCAACCAGTCCACAATTTTCGGCAGCTCGGCCGCCAGCTCGGAATACTTGTTCCAGTAGACAATCTCTCGTGTTCCGATGTAGCGATCGAGGGTGCGCCGGCACTCCCAGAGCACGCGGCCGAGGCGCTGAGTGTTGGCGGCAATCTCTTTCAGGCGCGCCTCTTTGAGCGCTTCCTCTTCGGCAAGTTGA
>DATNRC010000425.1:0-3329 GCA_036703705.1 Candidatus Obscuribacterales bacterium | reverse complement strand
TTACCGCATTGGCGTGCATATTCCCATTCCTGGCGTCGATCCTTCCGCTTTCATGAAGCATCCCGAGCTGGCGCAGAACCTGCTCGGCATGATCGACCTCTTCACGGGTGGCGCCCTCAACAAGCTTTCCGTTTTCTCGATGGGTATTGGACCGTACATCACGGCTTCGATCATCATGCAGCTCATGTCGGTGGTCATCCCGAAATTGGAAGAGCTGCAAAAGCACTCGGGCGAGCAGGGACGCAGGCAGCTGCAGCAATACACGCGCATCGCCACCGTCTTTCTTGCCGTATTCCAGTCTTTGATGCTCGCCAATCTGCTGACCAAAATTCAAAACCCGCCAGTGGTTCTCACTCCCGGCCCCTTGTTTCTCGTATCGACAACAATCATTCTCACCGCCTCTGCCGTTTTCATCATGTGGATGGGCGAGATCATCACTGAGCGCGGCGTCGGCAACGGAGCATCGCTCCTTATCTTCCTCGGCATCGCCTCGCGACTGCCCGTGATGATCAAGAACACATGGGAAGCCGTTCAAACTGGGCAGTCACCTGTCTGGGGGGTAGTTGTTCTCAGTGCCGTCTTCCTCGGCCTTGTCGCACTTATCGTTTGCCTGCAGCAGGGCGTGCGCAAAATTATGGTCCTTGGCGCCAGGCGCAACGTCGGACGGCAGGTTTTTGCCGCCCCGGACGACTATATATATTTGCCGGTAAATCCTTCAGGCGTGATGGCCATCATTTTTGCTTCATCGCTCCTCATGTTTCCTTCCACCGTCATGTCCTTCGTGGGGCAGACAGGAAAGAATCCCATGCAAAATGTGTACGAGCTTCTGAAGCCCATACCGGGCTTCGAGAATTTTGCTCAGCAGCCGTGGGTGCAATCCGCCTGGAGCTTCATCGCGACTGAGTTTGCCAACACATTCTCCTATTATCACTGGGAGCACTCCGTGCTTTACTTCCTGCTCATTCTCTTTTTCGCCTTCTTCTACGCCTCCATTGTCTTGCCGGTCAGAGACATGGCCGAGAACCTGCGCCGCAGCGGAAGAGCAATTCACGGCGTGCGACCGGGACGGCCGACCTCCGAGTTTCTCGAGAAGACACTGACCAGGCTGATTTTCATCGGTGCCTCGGCAGTGGGCATCATCGCTATTTTGCCCATTCACGTGGAGCAGGCGACTTTCGTTCAAACTCTGCAGGGATTGGGCAGCACATCGCTCATCATTCTCGTTGGCGTGGCCATTGACACGCAGCGTCAAATCATGACGCACGCGCTCTCGGCACGTTATCAGGCGCAGGGCCTCTTCAAGACACAAGAAAAGAAGGAAATATAAATCATGCGAATATTGTTTTTGGGCGCACCAGGTGCCGGCAAAGGCACGCAATGCAAGCGGCTTTCAGCGCGCCTCGAGCTGCCACATCTTTCCTCCGGCGATCTCTTGCGCGAGGCCGTGAAAGCTGGAACCCCAGCAGGGGTTGCTGCCAAGAGCTACATGGATAAAGGTGTTCTCGTGCCCGACAATGTTCTCATCGATATGTTTCGCGAGAAGCTGAGCAGCCAGGAATGCCGCAATGGCTTCATTCTGGATGGTTTCCCCCGCAATGTCGCGCAAGCAAAAAGTCTCGATCAGCTTCTTGCCGAGCTGAATGCCCACCTTTCCGCCGTCATCAACCTTTCTGTGGACGACAGCCTTTTGACGGAGCGCATCACCGGCCGCCGCACGTGCTCCAATAAGGCATGTGCTGCCGTCTATCATGTGAAGTTCTCGCCTCCGAAAAAAGAAGGAGTGTGCGACGCTTGCGGGGCGGAGCTGACGCAGCGCTCCGACGACAAAGAAGAGCTCGTGAAAGCACGTCTTGCTACCTACATGGAGCAAACCGAACCATTGATTGCCTACTATGATGCTCAGCGCCTGCTCAAAACAGTCTCCGGCGAAGGCGAGCAGGACAAAATCTTCGAGAATATTCTTGCCGCCATGAAAGTCACCGCCAAAGGATGTTGCTCGTGATCGTAACGGACAGCAAAGAGATCGATCTTTTCAAGCAAGCAGGCAAGCTTGCCGGCGAGGTTCTGGAGGCTGTTGCCAACCTCGTGCGTCCCGGAATATCGACCTGGGAGCTCGACCAATTTGCCGAAAAATCAATTCGTGACGGCGGCGGCATTCCCACCTTCAAGGGCTATCGCAATTTCCCTTGCACGATCTGCGCCTCGGTCAATGAAGAGGTAGTGCACGGCATTCCCAACAAAGGGCGGATCCTCAAAGAGGGCGACATCATAAGCATCGATATCGGCGCCACCTTTACTTCCGAAGACAACGGAAAAAAGCGCAACTACATCGGCGATACCGCCGTCACGCTGGCAGTGGGACAGATTTCGCCGCGGCTGAGGAAGCTCCTCGACGACACGCAAAGAGCTTTGTATGCGGGCATCGCGGCCTGCCGCGCCGGCAATACGCTGGATGAGGTGGGCGGCGCCATAGAGGATGTGGCTCTTGCCGCTGCCTACGGCATCGTCAGGGACTACGGCGGCCACGGCATCGGTCACAACTATCATGAGGATCCGTTCATATACAACTACCGGACGGGTAGCAAGGTTACGTTAAAACCTGGTATGGTTATAGCGATTGAACCTATGTTCAATCAAGGAGGCGATCGTGTGCGCACGAAGGCCGATGGTTGGACAGTTGTAACGCAAGATTACAAGCCTTCTGCGCATTTCGAGCATTCAATTTTGGTCACCGAAGGCGACCCGATTGTGCTCACAAAACGTCCGACCGAGGTGATTGGATGACCAAACAAGGCGTAATCGAGTTTGAAGGTACGATCCGCGAATCGCTCCCCAATGCGATGTTTCGGGTCGAGCTCGATAACGGGCACAAGGTTTTGGCGCACATCTCGGGCAAAATTCGCAAAAATTTTATTAAGATTCTGCCGGGCGATCGAGTGCGTGTGGAGCTCACACCGTACGATTTGACGCGCGGACGCATCACATACAGAATCAAAGATTGATGTAGAATTAGTTGTTTGTCCGTAGCCGTAGCGGTTTGATGCAACGTGCTTACCGACGCGACGCTCGATCGCGGCATCGGATCAACGACTCTATGTGTTCGTTTTCATAAACGCCACATGGGACCCAAATCACTTTGAAGCAAAGCGAGTCAGTCATGAAGGTTAGAGCTTCTGTAAAAAAAATCTGCGACAAGTGCAAGGTCATACGCCGCAAGGGGCGTGTGGCAATTATTTGCGAAAACCCCAAGCACAAGCAACGCCAAGGATAATGTCAGCCTCCCCCGGGAGATAAAGAAGGAAACGAGAGATGGCACGAATTGCCGGTAT
>DATNRC010000424.1:0-3465 GCA_036703705.1 Candidatus Obscuribacterales bacterium | reverse complement strand
TCCTTGTAGCGGGGCTTTTGCGGGTAGATGACGTTGACCGCCAATCCGGAACCCGGACAGACTTTCGACGGCACGTAAGTGCTTACTGATTTCTCCTCCGTGAGCTCGGCTTGCTTTACTGCATGAGGCGGTACGCCGGTGCTTGCGATTGCGGTTTGGCAAGCGATGCTAAGAATTACCATCAGTGCGAGGCAAATTCTGCCTCTCCTCATTGCCACCGTAAATGGTGCCCTTGCGATTGAAAAATACATCAGTCTTCCTCGTGGGTTCCCGCCCAAATAAAGCCAACCGGAGATCACGAAATCGATCTGCGGTTTTGATCTCATCAAGGCAGGAGCGGTTGCAGCTTTGGAAAATCAGCGACGGCTGTAAAATAGCGATCGATATTCATCAAGAGGGCATGACGATTTGCCCGCTTTTTCTGTTCCTCGACATTAACCATGACATCATCGAAGAATTTATCGATGGCTGGCACAAGCGGTCTAAGAAGGTTGAGAATTTCATCATATTGTTCTCTATTGATTGGGGCGCGGAACGGCTCAGCGGCGCTTGCACCCCTTGCGGTCTGCCATTTGGTATGAACGTTCTTTTGGAATGCATTCCAGAGATCCTTTTCGGCGTCGATGTCGAACAGCTTATCGTCGACATCGTCTGTCGCCGGCGTAGCTGCTCCGCGCGCCTCGAGAATTTTGCCGATCCTGACGCCCACGCGCACGACGTCAATGCCACCGGGTGCGCTGATGAGCGATTGGAGACAATTCAAACGAACCAGAACGTCGGGAACATTTGCCAGCGGATCTTTCGCGTTCAAAACCGCATCGACCACAGCCGACCGCTTGAAGCCGGCGTTCAAAAACTCCAGCTGCTTGAGCTGTGCGTTTTCTGCATCACGCTCGACGCGCTCCATAAGCCGGCCTTTCAATCTCTGAATGAGAAAATCGGCCACTTCGGCTTTGATCGAGTCGGCATTGAAACCTTTCTTCGTGCCTTTCAGCTTTGGCTCGAACTCTCGTGTCAATTGGTGAATGAGAGCGCTTATATTAATCGGGCAATCTGTCAGTCCTTCTATAAGGATATCGATGAGACCCTGGGCCTGACGTCGCAAGGCGAACGGATCGCTCGAGCCGGAAGGCTTCTTGCCGAGCGCGAACATGCCTGTAATCGTGTCGAGCTTGTCCACCACGGACATGAGTTGACCGACCCTGTCGGCCGGAATTGCATCATCGGTGTGACGCGGAGCGTAATGCGAAGCGATCGCTTTCACCACATCCGGCGGCTCACCTTCATGCGTCGCATACCATGAGCCCACATATCCTTGCAGCTCCGGCAACTCGCGCACCAGATTCGTCACCAGATCCAGTTTGCACAGCTCCGCTGTTCGCTCCAGGCACACTGCTATTCTGGCGTCGACAAGGACAGTGTCGGTCAACGTTCGGCAAAGTTTCACGAGACGCTCGACTTTTTCCGAATAGCTGCCCAGATCTTTGTCAAACGTGAGTTGTGCCAGCGAAGCTTTGCGTTCGGTAAGCGGCGTTTTCTGATCGTCAAAGTAAAAGAACCGCCCGTCTGCAAGTCGCGCCCGTATTACACGTTCGTTGCCTTGCTTAATTACCTGCAGCGCATCCTGGCGATCGTTATTGGAGACGGTAATGAAAAACGGCAGCAGGTCGTTTTTGATGCCATCGCCATTGCTTTCTTTCTCCAGCTTCTCCACCGGGAAGTATCGCTGGTGGTGCACCATTATCGTTTCGATGAGCGTGTCGGGAAGCTCCAGGTATTCGCGCCCGAACTCGCCCACTACTGCGCACGGCCATTCAGTGAGGTTGACCACCTCATCGAGAAGCGGACTGGAGAGCTGCCGCGCCCTGCCCTTCAATTTCTCCGCTGCCTGGCTTACGCTTTCCTTTATAACTCTTCGCCGTTCCTCCGGATCGACAAGAACGCGTGCTTGCTTCAGCGCAGGCACATAATCGTCTGCGTTCTTGAGCTCAATCTCACCCCCGGAAAGAATGCGGTGACCTTGCGTCTTCCTGCCCGCTTTTGTCGGGCCAAGGCTGAACTCTACCACTTTGTCGCCAAGCAAGGAGACGAGCCATCTTATCGGTCGCGAGAATTTCGTATCTGACGATCCCCAGCGCATGGGGCGCTCGAATGAGAGCTGGCTGATAACTCTGGGCATGATATCGCTCAAAACTTCGCCCGCGGGCTTTCCCTCGATGGTGACGTTGGCGATGATGTATTCAATGCCGCCAATTTCTTCGCGCTCCAACTGGTCGACTTTGATCCCCTGCTTGTCGGCAAAACCTTTAGCCGCCTGTGTCGGATTGCCGCTTGCATTATAGCTCGCCTTGACGGGCGGACCCTTCACCTTGCGCGTAACCGTCTCCTGACGTTCCTTAAGATCGCTTATCAGAAGCGCCAGGCGGCGCGGCGTGGACATGGATGCGATGCCGCCACAGTTCAATGAGTGCTCTTTAAGAGCGTCCGCCACTAATTCCGTCAGTTGTGATTCCGCCTCCGGGATCTGGCCCGCCGGCAGCTCTTCAGTTCCGATTTCAAGGAGGTAGTTGACCATTGTTGTCTCGCGGTTGTTGTGCCGAGTCGTTCATTATAGTCGGCACCAGGTCTTAGCGTCGGCTTGTGTAAATGCGCGTTGCCGCAGCCGGCATTGGGGTCAGCAAAAGCTTAATCAGCTTGCAGCGGCTGATTCCGGAGCCGTACATGAACATTGCCGCAGCCGGCATTGGGGTCAGCAAAAGGGTATATTTCAGATGGCAGTCGGGCACGCCGTCGTTAAAGAAAGGTCGTCATCATGTCGCAAAGTCTCATGGCACTCATAGGCGCCGCGGTCGTGGGGCTGATCATGATTGTGGCGTGCCTAAACGTGCCGGAGGGCAGCGGCAGGCAAAAGATGGTTTTGTCCACACTGCTTTTCTGGGGTGGAATTCTTTACTTTGGACACAACGTGCTTCAGGAAGTGGAGGCGGAGCGCAAAGCGCAGGCGCCCAAACACTGGGAAGAACTGCACAATCTCGGCACCGCCGCTCTTGCCCGGCATGAGCGAGATCAAGCGGAGAAGCTTCTGGAAGAGGCAGTGGCCACTGCTGAAAAGGAGTACGGGCCCAACGACTTGCGGGTGGCGACCAGCGCCTTTTATCTGGCGTCGTCAGCGGTAAGAAGAGACCAATGCGCGCGCGCTGAGCCGCTTTATCGCAAGGCGCTCGCAATTCAAGAGAAAAATCTGGGCAAGAATTATCCCGACACTGTGCAGACGCGCCAGGAGCTGGCGGAAGTTTTGCGGAAGCTCAACCGCGAGAAAGAGGCGCGGGTTCTTTTGGAGCAAGATAAAACACCGGCAAAACCCGTGCGCAGAACCAAAGGCCGATGATTGACGATCCGACAACCCTTGGTATTGTCATTGCGGTAGCGATATCCCTCTTGATGATCGTGCGCGCGGTCTTGTTT
>DATNRC010000423.1:0-14663 GCA_036703705.1 Candidatus Obscuribacterales bacterium | reverse complement strand
TGCGGGCGAGAAAAAGAAGCTGATTCACTTGCCGCCAGACTGGACAAAGCAATCACGGACCTGGGCGCCATCACCAGGCGATCAAAATCCCGCCGGCGTGTCTTCTTCTGCGTCTGGCCTCAACCACTCCTCACGATCGGCAAATCAAGCTTTCTCAACCATGCCGTCACCATATGCGGTGGCACCAATATCGCTTCTTCGCTGAACACGCCTTACCCTCATTTCACGATTGAGAAATTGCTGCTTGCCGACCCTGACGTCGTCATTCTTCCCCACGAGGCCCGCGGGCAAAAGATGCTCAAGCGCTTTCCCTGGACTGCTTTGCGAGCCTCAAAAACAAAACGCCTTTATTTCCTGCCGCCGGCAAGTGAAGATGCTCTTTCCCGCCCCACGCCAAGAATTATTGACGGCCTGTATTGGTTGTCGCAGCGCATACATCCCGAGCTGGAAGCAGAGCTGAAGAATTGGCGCGCCCAATGGAAGGCGCCCGACACCGATCAGGAAAGGGGCGGATAAAATTGCCGGCCATTTTTTCTTAAGTTAGTCTCAAAAATCGTCCGCGAAGCATGCTTTCTATCAGTCATTTGGCCGATGCCGCGGGTCGCGCGCAGCCGTAAGTTAGATATTGTTTCGTTACGGGACGGCGATCCGCCACCACGCTGACTTCTTTCTGTAGCTATAATCTGTGGCCATGAATTATCAGGTAACCCTTATGCTTTCAGGGCAACGGCTCCCATGAGTCACCTTGTTGTCTGCGGCTTGAATTATCATTCGACGCCCATCGCCATCCGCGAGAGGTTTACCATTCCACAGTCTTGCCTCCGCCATGCGCTGGAGGCTTTGTCGCATTTGCCGCATGTCAAAGAAGCCGTGCTGTTGTCAACCTGCAACCGCACGGAGATTTATGCCGTCGTCTCCGAGGTTCAAGCCGGTTTTCAGGAGCTAGATTACTTTTTTGCGTCCACCCAGAGGATTAGTGACCACCAGGCGCTGAAGCCGAACTTCAAGCTGTTGCGGGAAGATGTGGCCCTCCATCTTTTCCGGGTGGCTGCCGGGCTTGACAGCATGATTATCGGCGAGGCCCAGATCATGTCGCAAGTGAAGGAAGCGCATCAGGCTGCTCTCGAAGCCAAAACGGCCGGACCGATTCTCGATCAGCTCTTCAAATTGGCGCTTATGTGCGGAAAAAGGGTGAGAACAGAAACCGAGATGGGCCGGCGAGCCGTGAGCGTGAGCTCAGCTGCTGTAGAGCTGGCCCGCGCTACACTGGGCCACCTGGCAGAACGGCAAACCGTCGTCCTCGGCGCCGGCAAAATGGCTCAGATTTGCGTAAAAGTTCTGCTTTCCGAAAGCGGATCAGGCCCCGTCAAATTGCTCAATCGCACAAAAGAGCGGGCGCTTCAGTTTGCCAGGAACGATTTGCCCAATCGCCAGCGCCTTCAGGCGGGCGCCGATTTCGAGAGGCGCTATGAGGCGGCTGCCGGCGCGGACCTCATAATCACGTCCACGAGCTCGCCTGCCTACATACTCGAGCGCGATGAGTTTGCCCGCATGCGTGAAGAATGCGGTGCCAGGCCGGTATGCATCATTGATATTGCCGTGCCTCGCAATGTCGATCCGGCAATCGGGCAGTTGCCCGGAGTGACGCTTTTCGACTCGGATCACCTTGCTCAAATCGTCTCCAAGAATCTGGAAGAGCGAGCCGCTTGCATAAAGGACGCGGAAAACATCGTTTTTGAATCTCTCGATCACTTCCACGGCTGGCAACGCTCGCTGCTTGTCGGTCCGACAATAGCCGAGTTGCGAGACAAGATCGAATCAATCCGGAAGGAGCAGATGGCAAAAAGCCATTGCGCCAATGAGAAAGAATCGGGCAAAGAATCTCACGCAGAAGTCGAATCCATAAGCCGCGCGATCGTCAATCAGATCTTGCATCATCCCACCGTGCAGCTCAAAGCTACGCGCGATTATGAGATATTGAGGCAGCAAGCAGAAGCTTTGCGCACGCTTTTCAACCTCGATCCCGTCGCCTGCGCGTATGCTCCGCGCGTTCACCGCCGCAAGAGATCACCTCTAATCGAGGCGTGACTGATACACTCAAGAGAATGAGCGAGATCGAGTCGACGCGCGAGACCATTCGGGTAGGAACCCGCGACAGCAAATTGGCTCGTCTGCAAACTGAAGTCGTCGTCAAACGGCTTCAAGCGAGCTTTCCCCAACTGTCGATAGATATTGTGCCGCTGACCACTCATGGCGACAAAATAGTCGATCGTCCCATCGCTGCCCTGGGAGGTCGAGGCGTATTCGTCAAAGAGCTGGAGGAAGCGCTTATCGACGGCGAAGTCGACCTTGTGGTGCACAGCTTGAAAGATCTTCCCACCGACCTTCCGGATGGCCTTGTCCTGGCTGCCGTGCTCGATCGAGCCGATCCTCGCGACGTCATGCTCAGCCGTGAGGCATCATCTTTTACGGAGCTGAAGCCAAAAAGCAAAGTAGCCACTTCCAGCAGACGAAGAGCGGGACAGCTTCTGGCTGTTCGCCCGGATGTCGAGTTTATAGATATTCGCGGCAACATTCCCACCCGGGTAAGAAAATTTGATGAGGGCTATTGTGACGCCATTATTCTTGCCGCGGCGGGGCTTCAGCGCCTGGGCCTGGAAGAGCGCATCAGCGAATACTTCCCCCCTCATGTCCTTACGCCGGCAGCCGGGCAGGGCGCGCTTGCCGTGGAGTGCAGAGCCGGCGATGCAGGCATATTTTCCCTGCTTGAGAAATTGGACGATGCCAAGACACGAAAAGAAGTCCTTTGCGAAAGAGCTTTTCTGGACAGACTGGGAAGCGGCTGCTCCGTTCCGGTGGGCGCGCTGGCCAAGGCTGAAGACGATACTTTGTCGCTTACAGGTTGCATCGCCTCCCTTGATGGGAAAAAGATACTACGTCGTGAAAAAAGAGGGAATATTGAGGCCGCCAGCGAGTTCGGGGTGGCGCTGGCGGAAGAGCTTCTGGCGCTGGGCGGCGAAGCAATACTTGCCGTGCTGCGCGGCAGCGCACCAAATGTGATATCGGCACCCTGACACTTCTTCATGCATTTATGACGGAAAAAGCTCTTCAAGGACTGCGAATAGTCGTCACACGGTCAAAAAAGCAAGCAGGCAGCTTGTCGGCGAAGTTCAAAAGCCTGGGCGCCGAGGTTTACGAATTTCCGGTCATCGCCATTGATCCTCCGCAGTCATGGAAGCCCCTTGATGACGCCATCGACAGGATAAAAACGTACGACTGGGTGCTCTTCGCCTCGGCAAATGCCGTCGATGCCTTCATGGCCCGAGCGGAAGCAGTAGGCATAGGCAAAGAAGAGCTCGAAAACACAAAGCTTGCCGTCATCGGCCCCGGCACTGCCGGCTCCCTCAAAGAGCGCGGGCTGACACCTAATTTCTCCCCCAGTTGCTTCATTGCCGAGACACTGGTGGCGGAGTTTCCAGGCTATCCCAATATGAAAGGCATGAAGATTCTCTGGCCGCGCACGAATGTGGGCCGAACCTACATCATCGAAAAATTCCAGGCTGCCGGCGCCGTTTTGGATGTCGTTGAATCCTATCGAACATCGCTGCCGCCCAACGATCAGGAAATCGCAGAACGGCTGACGACGCTTCTCAGCAAGAGCGTCATTGACGTCATTACTCTCGCCAGCGCGCAAAGCGCACGCAATTTGCGGAGCATAATCGCCACCGGACTGGAGAAAAAACTGGGCGACAAGAAAATTGCCGTCCCCATAGGCATTGAAGCCATTCGCAACGCTCTTGCCGGAGTGGTAGTGGCGACAATCGGGCCCGAGACCTCCGAATCCGCCCGCCGGCACCTGGGGAAAGTAGATGTGGAAGCGCGCGAATACACAATCGACGGCCTGGTGGAGGCTGTTGTCAGCCATACAATAAGCCAACCCCCATCTCAAAGCCAACCGCAATCCTGAGCATGAAGCAGACAGCAGGGCTTCTGATTTACCGAATAGTCTCAGGTCAACTGGAGTTGCTCCTCGTTCATCCATCCGGCAATTACAATCGCAAAGCTCCCTGGAGCATTCCTAAAGGCTTGCCGGACGAAGGAGAAACGCTGGAGGCGGCCGCTCGCCGGGAGACTCGCGAGGAAACAGGAGTAGAGGTGACAGGCGATTTGAGCGACCTGGGATTTACCGACTACAAGAAAAGCAGGAAAAGAATCTTCTGCTTTTCCGCTCCCGCTCCGGGTGCCTGCCAACCTCGCTGTGCGTCATGGGAAGTGGATCGCGCCGAGTTTCTGCCCGTCGACAAAGCGCTCGCAGCAATCCATCCCGATCAGGCAGTCTTCATCGAGAGATTGCTTGCCCAGTTAAATGGTTAGCCAGCCGGCTGCAAGCTCTCTCTCACCGCCAATCCCTCTGCGTTTTAAACTCATATGTTTAAATCCAAAACGCCTCTCAATTGCCGGCAAACGCCGAAAATCTCGATGCTTAGAAGGTTCCGCCCTTCCGCACAAACTTTGGTCGGATCAACTTTTAAGTTTAAAGTGCATAGCATGGCATAAGCTCGCTGCTTATCCGCACAAACTTTGGTCGGATCAATTTTTAAGTTTAAAGCACATAGCATGGCATAAGCTCGCTGCTTAGCCGACTCTGGCTCCCCAGCCATTACCTGTGACCTTTTCTGTCTCCGAGCCATCCATTAAGGTACAGATAAGCGAGCAAACCGCTCGAGACCACAACCATTGTCAAAAGCGCAAGTGGATAGCCAAAGTACCAATTGAGCTCGGGCATATTGAACGGCGACTTCTCAGGATTGAAATTCATGCCGTAGATGCCGGCTATAAACGTAGGCGGAATGAATAAAGTGGTGATCACGGTCAGCACTTTCATGACTTCATTCAGCCTGTTGCTGGCGCGGGTGTAATGCACTTCCATGAGCGCCGAGCCGACTTCACGGTACATTTCGACCAGATCGATGATGCGGACGGCATGGTCATAACAGTCGCGAAGATAAACACGAGTGGTCTCTCCGACAAGGGCGTAGGTATCCCGGGTGAGCGAGCTCAGAGCTTCACGAGTCGGCCAGATGGCGCGCCTTATGGACAGCAAGTCGCGGCGGATTTCGTACATATGCGCTGGTGCTTCCTTTTCCTTCTCCGATCCTTCGAGAATCTCGTCTTCAATCTCGTCCAGGCGCTCGGCAAGCTCGGTCAGAAGCGGAAAATATCCGTCGACGACAGCGTCTATGATCGCATACATCAAATAATCCGCTTTCTCATTCCTTATGCGGCCTCGCCCTTTGCGTATTTTTTCCCGCACGGGATCGAGACAATCGGTCGGCACTTCGCGGAAAGTGAGCACATAATTTTTGCCGAGAAACATGCTCAACTGCTCGGTTTCGCCCACTTCGCGATTGATGAGCATACGGGTGACGATAAACAAATGCTCGCCGTACTCCTCGACTTTGGCTCGCTGGTGCACATTGACGATATCCTCGATCTCCAGCTCGTGCAGGCTGAAGATTTTGGCAAAGTGCTCTATGACAAGGCGGGCATCAGGCCCTTGCTCGACCGGGTCGACATTGACCCAGGTAACAGGCCAGTTGGCGAAATAAGAAATCAATTCGCTCAGCTCTTTGACTTGCTTTTCCACAAAGCCATCCGGCCCGTAAGCAAGCACCGTAATCACGGGCATCGAGATTGCCCGGCGCGTTTGTCCTGCTTCCTGGGCTCCCGGCAGATTGAATTCTGCGGTGATTCGTTCTTGCTTGCGCTTGACGCGATGAATTTCCTGCGTCATAAAGCTCTCCATTCGGGCCACCGGACTAAAAGCTTACGCTATTGCCGCTCCCCTGGAGAAGGTATCGACGGGAAAGCTAACCCCGACAGCCTCTCGCATTAAATATCTGCCAAGAATCTCCTCCAGGCAGAGAACCGAACGAGAGAAAGTATATATTTATCAGTTATGCATCAGGCTGCGCGTTCGCCTTGGCTCCCAGCCTGACAGATGGCAGTTGTCAGCCGAACAGGCACAGGAAAGAACTTTCAGACGGAGTGGCGCATGAAGGAAGGCAAAACTGAGGCAAGAGAAGACCTTGCTTTAGACTCACTCCTACCTGAAAACCCGATGCGGCTCAGGCGGCTGAGGGCCACCCCCGCGCTCCGCTCAATGGTTCGCGAGACCCATCTCAGGCTGGACCAGCTAATTTATCCCTTTTTCATCATCGAGGGAAGCGGCAAGCGCAATCCAATCGGCTCCATGCCGGGCATTCACCAGCAAACAGTGGACAATGTGCTGCGTGAAGCAGAACAAGCACTGGAAGCAGGAATCAGAGCAGTGCTCCTTTTCGGTATTCCGGAGCAAAAAGACGGCGAGGCGACAGGCGCCTGGCACCGCGACGGCATCGTGCAAAAAGCGATGCGCGAGCTGAAAAAGCGCCTGCCGGAGCTGGTATTGATAGCCGATCTTTGCCTTTGCGAATACACCGATCATGGGCACTGCGGCATCGTCGCCGACGGAAAAGTGCTCAATGATCCCACTCTGGCCTTGCTTGCCCGCACGGCTCTGGCGCAAGCGGAAGCGGGAGCGGACATCATCGCGCCCTCGGACATGATGGATCTGCGTGTGGGCGTTATTCGAAAAGCCTTGGACGCCAATGGTTTCCAGCATCTGCCCATTATGTCCTATGCCGCCAAGTTTGCCTCCGCGCTTTACGGGCCATTTCGCGAAGCAGCTGAGTCCGCGCCGAAATTCGGCGATCGCACAAGCTATCAAATGGACCCCGCCAACGCCCGCGAGGCCTTGCGCGAAATCGAGCTTGACATACAGGAAGGGGCCGATATCGTCATGGTCAAGCCCGCGCTTTCTTATCTGGACATCATCCGCCAGGCTAGAGATCTAACGAAACTACCCATTGCCGCTTATAATGTGTCTGGAGAATACTCAATGGTCAAAGCTGCGGCTCTTAATGGCTGGATTGACGAGCGCCGGGTGGTTCTTGAAACTCTCACCGGAGTTGTGAGAGCGGGCGCCGATTTGATCATTACTTATCACGCAAGAGAGATCGCCAATTGGCTCAAGCAGTGATTCTCGGCAACAGGGAAAGGCGCTCCAGGCGAGCAAAAAAGGACCCAATTAGATGAAAACCAGCACCGCGTATCAAATAAGTTTCGCAAACGCTTTTGCGGATCTTTATCTGGACAAGGAAAACGGAGAATTCGCGCTGGACTTCCGCCGCCAGGAAGTGACCATCTACCTGACCATACTGCAGTATCAAGCTCTCGTCCTGCTTATTCAACAAAGCCTCGAGCTGGACGATTTTGCCGAATTCCTCAACTGGCAAAGAGATCCGCTGCAATGTGACGACAATCAGATGTTCGAGGTTTGTGGACCGGATCACATTGTCTGCATGGCTTGCACACCGAATTGCGAAAGAGTGAAGCTGACGTTCGATCTTGGCGTGGCGATCGACCTCTCGTTTGCTGACTTCCAGGGCCTGGCAAGCCTGATCAAAGAAGCACAGGCCGACCTGGAATGGCGCCGCGAGCTCCTTAGGTGGAATATGTCGGAGAATGGTCCCGACTTTGCCGCCGGCTCCCAGGACTAAAATCTCGAATCAGAGCGTGTCCTCCACTAAGGCCTGCTGCCATCGGCACCAAATGCGGTGCCCTGCCGCTGCCGGCTGTTTAATCAAAGCGAGCCCAAGAATGGGACAGCGAACTTTTTTCAAGAGCCAAGAGTTTTAATCCTCGACGTCAGGCTCTTCTTGGCGGCCGCGCAAACTCCCCTGTCTCAGGGTCAAGGAATGGTCTATAATTGCAATTTACAGATCGTTGGGCGCGGCGGAGGCCAATGAACCTGGTCAGGGGGGAAACCCAGCAGCCATAAATTGTCACCTTCGGGTGTGTCCAGCGGTCTGAACTTGCTACGCTAACAGCGCGAAGAGCTTGAAAACAAGGCCACGATATGAAAACACGGTCGTCAAAAAATCCTAAGGAGCCTAAGCAGCAAGGATCAGAAAACAAAACCTTGCTCGGTCAAATTCTGGTAGAACTGGGCTACATCACCATCTATCAGCTTGACGAAGCGCTTCATATTCAGCGCAGCGACACAGAGGCAGGCAAAGAGCAGAAGCCCCTCGGTCAAATTTTGCTCGAGCTCGGGTATTGCGGGCCCAATCAACTCATACGGGCAATTCAAGTGCAATCCGAATACCGCAAAGCGCAACCAGCCGAAGACTAGCTCACAGCCGTACTCCTACCTGACGGCTCATCGAGCATCCCCGGACATCAGCGCCGCGCGCAAATGTCCGGGGATACCCTGATGACACAGCCATGCTTATCCCTTAACATCTATATTTTTATGAGGAGGCCAAAGGCCTCGAAGAAAAGGATAAACTTCTAATGGGTGATTACGCCCATCGCTCTTACCTTTGGTAGTGCTGATAGTTGGGAATAGGCGCAAAAATCCTCTTCGCATTCCTCACCGTGATCATGATCATGGTTCTCAGCAATGCCGGTTATTCGCTGTTTTTGGATTACACGCACAGCCGGGATGCGGCTAAAGCAAAAGTCAAGGACGCTGTAGTCAGCCTCAAGCAAGACTTGAGCGCCATCCTCAATTACAATCGCGTTTTCGCCACTGATATGACGCGCGATCCGAACCTGATGACGCCTTACATGAAGGGCGATCGGCCGGCTCTGGCGTCGGCCCTCAAAGAAGTGATTTTGAAGATGGGCTTTGGCGGCTTTGTAACATTCATCGACAAAGACGGAAATGTTTTTTACAGCACCGATTCTCCTGCCAAATTCGACTACAACGCCCGCAAGCGCAGCTCCGGCGTCGATTATGTGTTTAGAAACAACAATTTGTACATGGGCGCGGCCTGCTTTACTGAAACCGGCGTCGTGTCGGTCTCGAGCATGGTTCCCATACAGCAGGGCACCAAAGTCGCCGGCGTGGTGGTCGTCAGTCAGCCCATCAATACCGAATTCCTGACCGGATTGGTGACCAAGTTTCAAACTATCGACCCCGCCAGGATGTCTGATTTGGATCTGGCGCTGGTTTCCACAAGCGCCAATAAAGCGTCGCGAGAGGGCCAGCTTTTGGCTGTCACACCAGGATTGGGGCGCGTGCGCAATGCTTTTGTCAAACGGCTGGAGGACGAGGGCATAAAAGCTATCCCAGGTAAAACCGGACCGCTGGCTTCTTTCTACAAATCCGATCAGGGCTTCGAGACGGATGGAAGATGGTGGCGCGAATGCCGGCTCGATCAGGTGCAGCAAAGCGATACCGTGGCCATCATTCTCGTCACTACTCCCGTGCCCGATTTGGCTTCACGCGGCAAATCAATTCTCATGCTCGCCGGTTCGTGCGGTGCAGTGGCGCTTCTCTTCGCCATCCTGTTCAGCGCCGGCATCTCCAAGGGCGTGAGCTCACCGCTCAGGCTCTTGATCAAACGCACTAATGAGCTGGCCAAACAAAAGACGGTTTTGCCCGCCCTGGAAGGCCTTTCCGGAGAGTGGCTGGAGTTGGGCGAATTGATCGATACCTCCGTCGTCTCCATGCGCCAGACCGTGGCCAATCTCAAGAGTCAGATAAATCGCCAGGCTCAGGAAGTGGAAGAGAAAAACAAAAGCCTCGAGGCCACCAATCAGCAATTGGAATCCCTCAATCGCCAGTATTCAAGCCAGGCCAAACAGCTTTCAGAAATATCCAAACAAATCAATTTCGCCAACCGCCAAGCCGTGATCTTGCAACACAAGCTGGATGCAGTGCTGCAAGTTTCAACCGAGGGATTCCTCATTCTCGATCAATACGGCAATGTCATCAGCGCCAACCCTGTCTTCCTGCATTGGATGGGCGTCACCGAAGCCGAGATTGCAGGCCGGCTGTGCTTCGATCTGGTCAAACGTCCGGGCACGCCGCGCAATGAAGTCATCCAGGGCGAGGTGTTTGCCACGCACGGCGGTGATCCGCTTGCTCTCATCAATCAGTTCTATCCGGAGGGCATCGTTTACCACCGCTGGGAAGATAAAAGCGTCGAGGTAATGGCCCACCTGCAGCCGATTATGAGCGACGACTCCAATGTGCAGGGTTACATCATGGTGCTGAGAGACAAATCGCTGCGCAGCGAAAACGCCCTCTTGCGCGGCGAAATCGTGACCATGCTTTCTGAAAACATCCGCGCCCAGCTCCTCTCAGCCGAGCCGACCTGGACGACAATCATGACCAATGCAGCGCAAACGATGCACCCTTCCGTCGGGCAGGCGCTGGCAGAACTGCATTCACACTATGCTCAACTGCTGGGCGTTGTGGACAGCCTGCTCATGATGTACGGGGGATTCGTCCCCCCTCCTGCCGTCCAAGCGCCGCGCGAGCAAATTGTGATTACAAGAGTGATCGCCGAATGCCTGGAAGAAGCAGCGTCGCTCGCTCGCGAACGGCAACTGGCCCTCGACTATAAGAGCGTGCCCGGGCTGCCCAACATCGCCGGACATAAGGACACTTTTAAAGCCATTCTTTTGCCGATGCTCGAACGCATGATAACCGTGACCGCTCCCGGCGGCCGGGTGAGGGTGGAGGTGCAACTCAAGGGATCGGAGCTCAGGCTCGGCGTATCCAGCTCCGGTCCTTCACTGCCGGAAGAAGAGATTGCCGATCTTTTTGCCGGATTCATCCAGGGCAAGCACTCGGAAGACACCTACAGCTCGCGGCTTTCCATGTACCTGGCGCGCAACAACGTTGAGCGCATAGGCGGCCGTGCCTGGGCGGAATCGGGAGCCGGACGCGGCACCATTGTTTATTTCACTTTGCCTGTAAATTGAGGCCCTCTATCTTTTCGATGCGCTCGTCAAGTGCCGCCGCCTCGGCGTCGCGCTGCAAGCGCTTGAGAGCGAGAGAATAATTCTTGAGCGTAATGAGCAATTCTTTATCAAACGCACCAAACTCGCGCTCCTTGATGGCAAGCGCTTTGCGGAACATAGGCTCGGCGGCGAGGAAATGAGAGCGCGCGCAGAGCACTGAGGCCAGATTTTGCAGAGCAGGAGCCACCTCTTTGTGGTCTTCTCCAAACAGCTCCTGTTTCATCTTCAGCGATCGCTGATACATCTCTTCGGCCAGTCCGTACTTTCCTTGCGCCTGATAAAGCGCACCCAGATTGTTGAGGCTTAATGCCAGCCAGCCTCGAACATCCTGCCTGTCCTTAAGGCTTTCCGTCTTTCCCCATTTCTCCGCCAGATCCAGCGCTTCTTTGAATTTCTCCTCCGCCACCACATGCTTGCGGCGACCGTAAGCCTCGTGCCCGGCATCATTTAGAGCCTTCCATCGCCTCTGCTCTTGCTCAAAGTCATGCTCCACAGCCTGGACATCCATACAACGCCTCGATTGCGCTCTTCGCGCCTGAATTCTTAACCGCTGGAGCTTACAAGTATAAGCGCTGATGCTGCCATATATACGTATGGCTTGCATCAGCGAAATCACTGCCAAATCCATCCTCACGCCTAAGAAGGTCGGCTTGCTCTCCGGCTCGTACGATTATTCGCTCAATCCCCATGCCGGCTGTGCTTTTTCCTGCTCCTATTGTTGCGTTCCTAAATTCCCCAGCCCGAGACACGAAAACAAGGCCTGGGGGAGGCAAAGAAGATGCCGATGATGAGCCATTGCATGCAGTGCTGGCGCAAAAGAGCAATCACGTTGCGCAACTGCAATTACCTCTTGCTCTGTAATCTAGATTTCACGTTGATTTCACGTACCAGCGCCATCTTCAAATGCAGCACAGCCTCGTCGACGAGAAAATGGTCGCCGACAAAAATTCGCATTAATTTGCTAAAGCGGCATCTGCTGACATTCTTGCGAGCGGTTGATATCACTCCAACGACAAAGACAGCTGTTGCGTTTTTCCCGCCTGAGGTATATTAGAAAATGAACAGTGCCGACATCCGCCCCCCCAAAACAGCATTAGCTCGGTCGACGATTGAGCAGATGGAGATTTATTTGCACGTGAAAAACACACGAAAATTCAGAAAATCGCGCGGTCAGGGTATTGCCGAATACGGCGCGATGCTCGCCTTTGTGTGTGTACTTGTAGCGCTAGCCTTTTCTTTTGCACCAGGACGCTTGTTGCCAGCCGTCTCTGAGGCATATGGAGCTGTTGTCAGCCAACTGAACGATTTGACCAACACCGCCTCCTCCGGTTCTTAGAAAGGCTCCTAGCGGGTTTGGCACCTACTCCATCAGAACGGCGCGTATGATTTACGTGTCGAACGCAAATTGATTCACAGTGATGGCAAAAGCGGTGGGAAGAATGCCCGTTAGATTGACGTCAGCTATTAGATAACAACACAACCCCGGCGTTTGAAAACCTTAGTGGCGTTGCGCTCTGGATAATCCTTGCTCGAATTCCCAACAGAGCGCTGACAATAAGGCACTTAGTACCACAATTGCATACAGCGATACAGGAGATTCGCCCGGGCGAATCATCTGTTGCGGTCGGCTTCATAAGCCGCATCAACGACAAAGTACTGCTCAGACGATCGCTTGACAGCGATTCAGGCACTCGTTTTGAGCGCCTCTCTGCCCCCAAATGGGCATGCCCGTAATACCGGCTTGACTGCGATATCTTGCGCAGCCAAGAATCGGAGTTATCAGGCGTGCTACTGTAGATGTTCGCCGGCATTACTTTGTCGAAATCTCTTATGAAGTCGTCTGAAAAGCGCGAAAACATCCCCGAAACCATTGTCCGCAGGCTCCAGCCTGGAGAGGATCTGAAACAATCCATCCAGGAGCTTATCGAGTCCAGCCGTCTCTCCGCCGGCGTCATTGTCTCGCTGGTCGGCTCGTTGCGCCGCGCCGGCTTGAGATTTGCCGACGCAAAAGAAGCGCGAATTGTTGACGGGCCCTTTGAGATTGTCGCTGCCACCGGCACACTTGGCTGCGGGAAAATGCACATTCATTTGTGTCTTGCCGACGGCCAGGGAAGGGTCGTGGGCGGGCACATCATGGAGGGCTGCGAAATAAACACAACTGCTGAGATTGTCATTTTAAATCTGAGCAGCAATTTTGCTTTCGAGCGCACGCTTGATGCGAGCACCGGCTATGCCGAACTGATGCCGCGAAAGAATGAAGCATGACGGGAAATCGGCTGGAGATGGTTGAGCGCGAAAAGTGGCAATTCTGGATCGACCGCGGCGGCACATTTACTGATGTGATTGCGCTTGCTCCTGACGGCCGTCTCACGGTGCACAAACTTCTCTCCGTGGCGAAAGATTTGTATGCCGACGCTGCGATTGAGGGCATCAAGCGCTTGTTGAACCAGGGCGGCATGAAGTCCATTGAGGACAATCTGATCGAAGGCGTTCGCATGGGCACCACCATCGGCACTAATGCTCTGCTCGAGCGCAAAGGCGATCGCACCCTGCTTGTCGTCAATCGCGGATTTGGCGACGCATTGAGGATTGCCTATCAAAATCGACCTGACATTTTCGCACTAGAGATTGTGCTGCCTTCAATGCTGTACGAGCACGCAATTGAGATAAGCGGACGCATGAGCGCTGACGGTGAAGAAGTTGAGGCGCTGAATCTCCGCGAGGCAAGGGCGCTCCTCCAGGCCGAATACGAGCGCGGATTTCGCTCTGTGGCAATCGTCCTTATGCACAGCGATAGATATCCCGGCCACGAGCGGCAAATTGCAGCATTGGCGAGGGAGATTGGCTTTTCTCAGATATCGGCTTCGCATGACGTCTCTCCTCTCATAAAATTCGTAAGCCGGGGCGATACCACTGTTGCAGATGCCTATCTGACGCCTCTGCTGACACGCTATCTCGACGAATTATCTGCTAATCTGCCGGCTACAAAGCTGTTCTTCATGCAATCAAACGGCAGCTTGACTCCCGCAAACCGTTTCCGCGGGCGCGACTGCCTGCTTTCAGGACCTGCCGGCGGTGTGGTCGCGGCAGCAAAAACAGCCAAACTTGCAGGCTATGACAAAGTAATCGGCTTCGACATGGGCGGCACATCCACTGATGTCTCGCATTATGCAGGCGAGTATGAGCGTTCGCTGGAAAACGTCATCGCTGGTGTGCGCATAAGAGCGCCCATGATGGCCGTGCACACCGTCGCTGCCGGTGGCGGCTCCATTCTGTCCTTTGACGGCGAGCGTTGCCGCGTCGGTCCCCATTCCGCAGGCGCAGATCCCGGGCCGGCGTGCTATCGCAAGGGTGGCCCCCTTACAGTGACGGATTGCAATGTGATGCTGGGGAGAGTTCAGCCTCAGTTTTTCCCGCGGATTTTCGGCGCCAGGCACGATCAAGCCATTGATCTGGACGTCGTGCATCAGAAATTCTCTTTGCTCAAGCAGGAGATGGCGAGCGCGTCCGGCTGCGAGCGAACGGCAGAAGAAATCGCCGAGGGCTTTCTGGAAATCGCTGTCGAAACAATGGCCAATGCGGTGCGCAAAATCTCCACAGAAAGGGGATATGACCTGAGGGATTATGCATTGGCTGCCTTTGGCGGAGCAGGCGGGCAACATGCTTGTGCCATGGCTGAGAAGCTGGGCATTCGCACCATTCTCATTCATCCGCTTGCCGGCGTGCTTTCCGCCTTCGGCATCGGCATCGCGGACACGGGCTTGATTAGGAACAAATCTATTGAAATGCCCCTGGACAAGCAT
>DATNRC010000422.1:0-14224 GCA_036703705.1 Candidatus Obscuribacterales bacterium | reverse complement strand
CCGTGAGGCAAATGAGGCGGGTGTCTATTACAGGCATGCCTACACGGTGACTTACGATGCGCAGGCGCGTGAGGTCATTGTCCGCAACCCCTGGGGATGGGGGCATGAAAGCGAGCCTTTGAATGCGGACGGCACGCCGAGAGATGGTGTTGCCGATGGTGCCTTCAGATTATCTCTTGCAGACTTTAAAAAGAGCTTTCCTGATGTCTGGGCGGTAGTTCCATAGCGGCGCGCACTCGTACCGCACTTCTCATATTTAAATTCAAAGCCCAATGCCGTATTTCTTGAAAGCTTCTTTCTGTGCGTCTTTAAACTTTTCAACCGTCTGCTCTTTCGACGATGGGAGAGCCGGCTTGTCCTTGAGATTCACGAGCGCGGTTGCAGCGTCTTCCAGGCTCCAGATGCCTTGCTCTCTCTCGAGTTTGGTACGATCGCCCCTCAAACAGCTGTCGTCGCTCAATTCGATGATGCTCGTGCCATCAGGCCCAGCGGTGAGGATCAAACCAAGAGTGCGCATGATCACCTCGTTGCGCTCCGCACTCAGTTCAGGTCGGATTTCGCGCGCTTCCCTGAATGCGCGAAAAATGGGAAGGAAACGATTTGCTCCCCGCTCTCTTGCCGTGTCAATGAGAGAAGACAACTGTGGTCCGCATATGACGAGGCGTCCATTGTCCTTCTGTTTCGCCTGAGCGCTCGCTGTGCCCGTCAATACGGAGTAGAGAAGGAGGCCCATGGCAAGTTGATCTTGCGCGGGATCGAGTAATGGATAATAGCTGGGTTCGGTAATGAAAGTGGATATGGCGCCGCTTGTGGTGTCGCGATGCCAGGTATGCATCATCGAATTGACGAATAAAACATCGGAGTCTGAAACGAGCAAATTGCCGGCGCTTATATTGCCGTGCCAGACACCGCTCTTGTTGAGATTGGCGATGGCGCGGCAGGCGAGAGCAAGGATGTCCGGATGAATTTGTTTGTTCTTTGCCACCAGCGCTTCGACCGTATCGCCGTCAAACGGCCGAAACACGGCAAATTTACCTTCATCGAATTCTCCTTTCGAGACGGGACTCATCAGCCCGGCGTATGGCCCTTGAGAAAGAAAGTCGAATTCTCTGTCCAGCAATTCTGCCGGCGACGGCTTCCACAAAAGAAATCTTCCCGGTTTGATGACAACGCCGATGCTTCCGCTGAGAGACTTTTGTTTCCAGGTGTGCGGTGCCACTTTGACAAGCCATTTGCTGCCGTCTCCGGCTGTCCCCTCGTAAAGGGCGCCCGTTGCGCCGTCTGTCACCAGACGCTTAAGCGTATATTCACCAATGGTGGTGCCTTCACCTGCCATGCGCCTCATTCCAGCATTGCAAACTGCGGGTCGACATCGGTCAGTATCCTTCGCCCGGGTGAGGGTATCCTTTGACTCTCTGAACGACGGCACGTTCGCCGGGGATACAACTGCGCTCGTCAGCGTTGATTTCCAGGCGTGTGAGCACGACTTCACTGGCGACAATGTTCCAGTCCGCATGCAGCGCTTCGTCCGCAATCTCATAGATGGCATCCAGCACCAAATGCAGTGCGGCAGGATAACGGCTTGGAGTGACGGAGAATTTCATCGTGCAAATAACATGCCGGACAGGGCCCGCATACTTTTCTTGTATGCCACTAAAAACAATACCATGCTTGGCGAAGACCTGTCTCCAGGAGCCGGTATATACCTCCAGACGAGCACGTTCATCTTTGGTCAGGGGTGTGTTTCGTCGAGCCTGAGCAATTATGCTGATTGGAGATTCTGAGAATTCCTGGGGCAGGGGCGGGATGCTGTCGTCGCCTTCAAGAAAGTAAGCGGCCATTGCTTTCGCGTTCCTGCTGACCTGGTACTGAAGTCAAACTGTTTGTCCTCTGGCATTCTAATCCGGCTGGAAAAAATGGTCAAACGCCCGCCATTTCAGAGGCTGACTGGCGTCATCGTTTCCACTCGATGGATTGCAGAATCGTTCTTACTGCACTTTCGTGCTGATCGAATTCATCAGCCGGTGCGGCGTAATAAAGCTGCTGAATTGATTCCCCCTTGCCGTCAACATCAAAGAAATAGGCGACGGAATCCTGTTTTGTCTCCAGCCAACGCCCCACCACCTTAATCATGCGCCTGTTGTTCAAATATCCGGTCGACGCATTGACGATTTCGAAGGCATTGGCGTTGACGAGACCCTCGAATACTTCCTCGAGCGCCATAAGCTCCTCGTGGCTCAAGTCGTGGAACGGAGAATACAGAGTGTGCTGGAAGGCCCTGGCTGCAGGAGCCGAGATGGGGACGCTTCGGTGATAGCTGCACAGGCGAATGTCAGGGCGCGCCAAAGGATGGAATTTCCTCAGTGTGCGTCCGCCGACAGTTTCCAATCGAGGAGCTTCAACCCAATCGGAGGGGATTTCTATCTGCTCGATTTCGCCTATGTCCTTAAATATCACCATCGCTTACCAGGTCCCTCTCGTGTTTGCTCAAAAGAGCCGGCAAAAGCGCAAACGCGCCAGGTTTAATATTCAATACGTAGTTTCCCCACTGGAAGGGTTTCATTAACTAAATTACATTTGTTTTGGGCTCTCAGAGCCCCTGGCAGCCCTCCCTTCCTTACCAGAAAACCACAGCCCCACAACTATTCGGGGACTTTCAGGTTTGGAAAATCCCATTTCTGGGGATATAGATAGAAGCGTGTCAAGACTATTCCTAGAGCCACTCGGTATGTCCGAGATGGTCGGCTTTTTCACGGAGATCGACCGTGGTTGAGACGAAAGAAGACGTAAAGGCCAAGCCGCCTGCCAAGCCTGATGCAAAGGGAGAAGAGCCGCCAAAGGCGGGAGATGGCAAGCCCGCCTCCGATAAGCTGGCCGGCAATGTCAGCGATCCCTCGGCGAAGGTGAGCGAGCAGCAAACCAGGCCTTTTGACGAGACTGCTCTCAAGGCTGGCAAGACCCAGGACACGAAAGTCCCGAGCGACTTCGGCAATGTCGAAATCGTCGACCCTGCCAAGCAAACGAAAGAGGCTAAAGATAAAGAGCCGGCCCCCAGTCTGGACAGGCAAACTCTGGAAAAACACGCGCAGGAGCTTCATGATGCCTTGCACAACAGGAAATGGCTGGGCACGAGGCATGATGCCGACGAGGAGAAGGTCTGGCGCCTGATTGAGCCTCTCAACCAGGCAGACAGAAAGGCTCTGGAGCAGATTTATAAAGAGAAATTCGGGGCCAAAGATAAGGAGCCGAATTTCCTGCGCAAAGAACTCAAAGACAATTTGAGCGAAGTCGATTTTCGGCGAGCGGAAGCGGTTTTCAATCGCAAGGACGGACAAACAAACGATGCCGGTGCTCTCATGGTTGCGCTCACGACCATGAAGGACGACCCTGGTCGCGGCAATAAAGAATTGCGTGTCGTGCTTCAAACTTTGACAGCCGAGCAGATCGCCAGGCTGGACAAGGACTTTCGTGAAACTTACGGCAAGGGTTTCATGGACGCAATCACGGAGTCGAAAAAGCTCTCCAAAGAAAACAGAGAAGCGCTGTCGCTCCTTACCAAAGGCTCGGATAAACGAGACGCCGATGACATCATCAAATTGGCGAATATTGCTGTCGACCACAAAAACAAAGAAATGTTCGGCGAGATGGTGAGAGGCGATTCCGCCACTGCCATTGCTGCTCGTGAGAGGCTGCAGCAAGACCAGGCGTTTATGGATCGCTTCAACAAGAATTGGAAAAACGACCAGGTCATGAAGGACTTCCTCAAGGAAGGCCGTGTTTCGCTTGCCACTATCGCACGGGACAATACCGACAATATCTGGTTTCTCGATAACAAGGACAATGTCAAACTGGCGGCCAAAAACGCCTCCGACAAAGAGCGAGCTGATTTTGCCGCCGGCCGTGAAATGGCCTTGTCGGGGCGGGAGCCGCAGAATGCGTCGGAAAGGGAGCAGTTAGAGTTTTACAAAAAGCTGCACAAAGCCTTCAAGGATTCCGGCAACGACCGCGATGTGGCTGTCTGGGAAGACCAGATTTTGCGCAAAGGGTCACTCGTCACGGAAATGGTGGAAAGCTACGACGACGGATGGGGCGTCGGGCCGCTTAGATTCTCCGAAGGCACAAACAAGCAAGAGCTGTTCTCCAAAATCGAGAATATGTCCGAGGATGACTGGAAGCGTCTCACGGACAAGAACACAGGAGGGCAATTCCGCCGCGACCTGGAGCAGGCGCTCAATACATTCGCCGACAAGGGCGAGAAAGAACGCGCCTTACGACTCATCGACGAGAAAGCCAAAGCCCCTTCTTTTGAAGAATCGAAGAAGGTCAGGCGCAGTCTTGTCGAAACAATCGAAGACAACAAAGGCTCCGTCTTCCTCGGCATGGGGACGAAGTACGAAGGCAAGCATATCGTCGACCACATCGCCAACATGCCGCCCCAGGAAGCAGAAAAATATCGCACGGACGCCGCCTACAGAAGGAAGCTCGACGATTTCGTCGACAAAGAGCTCAACGATACCGAAAAGCTTGTCGCTCGCCGCATGCTCGATCGCATTGCGCAAAACAAAGAAGCGTCGGCGCTAGAAAAGGCAGCCGACAGAATACTCCTCAACCAGATCAAAGGCGCCAAATCTCAAGAGGCGCTCAAAGACATCGAAACTCTTCTCAAAGACAAGAATACGCGCGAGCGGCTCAATAAGCCGGAGAAAGAGCTGAGCGAGGAAGATCGAAAGCTCAGGCGAGTGATCGACAATCAGATTGCTCAAGCCGCCTATCGCAGTGGCTATGCCCCCTATGATGGAGGAGCCTACGGGCCTGATGGGCGCGATCCCGTAATCGAGCGTTTTCGCAAGCCCCTCTTTGAGGAAGGCAGGCTTCCCGTCGACCTCAAAATGCAGATTGGTTTTGAGAAAAAGGACGTCTTTGCCGAGATTGCCAGCCCCCAGGTGTCAGATGCGGAGCGGCAAAGAGCAATGGCTCGTCTCAAGCCCGAAGAAAGACAAATTGTCGAAAGCGCCATCAAGCAAAATGGCGAGCTTACGCTCGCCGATCGCATGCGCGGATTTGTCCTCAAAGACGGCAGCAATTACCAGGACTTCAAAGAAGAGCTTGAGAAATTAAGCAACGCCGACAAGCAGAAGCTCAAAGACGAATACGCGAGGAAATACGGCAGTGCGTTAAATGACGATTTTCTCAACAAGGTGGACGACAAAGATCTTATTGAGTACAAAACATTGCTTACGCCAACCAAGGCGGACAGCAGGCAGATTTACTTCGACATCATGCGCCAGTTGCACGATAACGGCGGTGGTGTCACAGCCGATGGCACAGAAATGACCGTGCAGCGCGCCAGCCAGATGTATGCTGAGGCGCTCGAGAAGTATGGCGGCGACATTCCGGAGAACGAACGCAAAATTCTTACGGAGTACTTCGGTGAATCGCTCGAGCAGTATAAAGCGTCGAAGGAAAAGCTGGCGGAAATTGTTGTCGATGCCACCATTACCGTGGCTGCCGTGGCGGCCACCATAGCCAGTGGCGGTGTCCTGGGACCGGTGGCCATTGCCGCAATAGCCGCCGGCAGTGCTGCTTTTCGCGTGGCGGCGAAAAAAGCCATTCAGGGCGGATCATTTAAGCTGACCGAAGGAGCAGTCCTTAAAGAGGGCGCTATAGGAGCTCTAACAGGCGGACTTGCCGCCCTTGGTCCGGAAACTTTTGCCCTCGTCGGAAAAACCGGGCAGGCTGCAGCGCTTTCCACCGGCGCCATTTTGCGCAAGCCGATACAGGAAGGTGTCGAAGCCAGCGTCCGATCGCTTGTGAAAGAAGGCGCGGAAAGGACGCTATCCAAAGAACTGGGCACCGTAATGACAAACGCGGCGGTGAACGGCGAGAAGATAACCGTTCGACAGGTTGATGACATAGCGAAGAAACTGCTGCCCGACGATGTCGTCAAGGGATTGAGCTCCAGCGACAAGGTGGCAAAAGCTGCCGCGGAACAGCAGTTGCAGACTGTCTCAAAGGCGATACGAAGCGAGCTCGGGGACATCGTCACGGACAAAGCTTCACTTGCCGGGCGAGAATGGGTGGACGACTTTGTGCGCAATACGGTGATGAAGTCGGCCTACAACAACGCCAAGATTGGTGCTCTGTCAAACGTGGCGACCGAGCCCGTTTATTCATTCCTCAACGGTGAAGGCTTCAATATGGATCGCCTGACACAGGGCGGTCTGACGGGTCTTGTCGCCGGCGGTCTGGCACCAATCGGATTCAAGGGCGCGTTCAAGGCTGCCGAGGTCACCGGTGTGAGCAGAGCCTTGGGTGCTGCTGTGGAAGGCGGCGGCAAAGTCTACCAGGCGGGCAAAGAGATTATTGCTCGCATCGGCAAAAATGCTGATGGCGAGGCTATCATCGACGCCGCCAGTCATCCTCACATTCGCGGTTTTGAAATCCTCGACAAGGATGGAAAGGTCGTCCGCTACATCGATCTCGATGCCGCGGAGGCCGGCAAGCCGGTTAAGGTTCCCGAGGGAGCCCGCCCTGTCCTGCGCACCGACAGCCAGGGGCAGCTCGTAGACAGACAGGGATTGCGAGTCGACGAGGGCGGGCAGCCCTTAAAAGTGAAGTACGGGCAAAATGAGTACCGCCTCGATTCTCAAGGCAGATTGGTAAATGACGACGGCAGCGTTCCTGATGCCAAGCTGGTCAGACAGGGCACGCGCGTCAATGAAGAAGGAAGATTCATCGACGAGCAAGGACGCCTCGTCGACGACCGCGGTCGCCTTGTGGACGCAGAAGGACGCGTGCTCGATGAGACGGGCAAAGCGACCGATGTTGACGGACGGCGCATTGAAGGCAATCACAGAGACAACGTCGAGCGCAAGTTTGCTGATTACGACGAGCAGGAGATAATCCGCGGTCGCGAGCAAACAAAGCGGGAATTGGCACAGATTCTGGCTTCGGAAAACCCGGCGGCTAAGGGGAAGGAAAGCGTTCTTGATCGCCTCAATGCCTCCAATCTCAGTGAGGAGCAGAAGAATCGCGTTCTCGACGCCCTTGCTGAAGTGCGCGAGCACTACGTAAGTTACCGGCCGCCCGGCGGCAGGCTGGATTTCGATCAGGAAGTGAATTGGATCCACACCCAGGGCGAGCTCGGCCGCGTGCTCGACTCAGCCAAGCGCAACGGGCTCACTGCGCAAGAGACGGAAGATGCCCTCCTTGCCTCCATGTTCTCCGATTCGGTGAAAGCGAAGATGAATTTCTTCCAGCACCATCTCGACGGCGCGCTGGCGGCAGATCATGTCTTGAGGAAGAAGCTGGGCGGTGAATTCACAGAAGAACGCCTGCATGGCATTATTCAGGCCATTCGCGAGCACCAGATCAGCCCGCCCGGCTTCATGGCGGGTATGTACACAGGACCCATCCGCGCTCAGCTGGAGGGCGAAGGTCCCGGCTATCTGGCTGCTCTGGGCAAGAAGGTCTCGGGCGAGCCGTTGACTGAAGCCGACCAGAGGGCTCTCAGCAATCTGAGCAGCCGTGTGAAAGACGGCAAGGAGCTCACTCAAGAGGAGGCCAAGAAATATTTTGACGAATTGACGCTCAAGAAGCAGAACGGGCAGAAGCTGGTGCTCGATGCCGATGTTGAGGCCCTGCGCACGCTGAGCGACAAGATGGGCTTTCCGATGGGCGTCCCCCACGAAGGATTCCGTACCAATGTGGAGTTCAAGCAAACTGTCGACGGTGGCTATGAGATTGTGCTCAGTGACCACGAGAAGGCGCTTCTCAGACGCTGGGGGCAAGAGCACTGGTACGTTCCCAATAAAGAGACGCCCTGGTACCGCATTTCCCAGACCCTTATCGACGGCGACTCGATAGACAATTATGCCACTGCCGGTGGTTATTCGAAGATCGTCAAGATCAGGGGGCCTGAGACCGACCTTTATTTCCGCGACGGTCATGTGGATGACTCTCTCAAATCCATTGTATCCAGCCGCGAGCAGTCGCTGCGCGTGATGAGCGCTCAGGGACAGGAGCTTCTCCACGCCTCTGTCGATGCCGCAGATGCCTCCGTGGCGAGAGCCAGAGCGCGGGTCGATGCCTGGTTGCGTAAGGAGCTCAAATTGAGGGACGACGAGCCGCTGCCGGATATTCCATTCTGGAGCAAGCGCCCGAAGCTCGATCCGTCAGGCAAGCCGGAGATCGATCCCAAGACGGGACAGGAGATTTATGAGCCTGTCAAATTGACGTATCCCGATCGCACCAAGCCGAAGGCGGAATTGCCCGAAGCCGAGCAAAAGCGCTGGTACGAAATTAAGGCGAAATCACCTGATGCGCGCACGCCGGCAGAGAAAGACTTTTACAGCCGCTTTGCCGATTCATCTGACGAAGATCGCTGGTGGGCAATTCACAAGAAGCCTTCCCGCACTCAAGAAGAGCAGGCATTTTATGAGGCGCACCGCTTCGACGGACTGACGGAGAAGCAGATAGAAGAATTCAAATTTGCCACCCGCATTCGCGATCGATTTGCAGACGAGCTGAGGAAAGAGCAGCGCGTCCTCGGTGACATTCCTCCTGATTACAAGCCGGCAATGCGAGTGACGGAGAATGGCGAGCCCGTCATTACTACAAAGCTGCCAGAGGGGGCCGAGTTGCGCAAGACAACCGGCGGCGAAGTGGTGTCTACTGTCGACCACGACGGAGTGCGCTCTCAGTATGAATGGGAAACGGTAAACGGCGTGCGACGGCTTAGAAAAATCGTCGATAGCGATGGCGTCACCTTTGAGCGCATCGGGGATCAGGAGTGGAAATTCAGCTTCGCCAGCTCAGGGAATACGCTGACGAGAAAAGGCGACATCGTCGTCGACGAATTCGGCACTCGCACGACGATATTCGCTGCCAATCCGAGCGACTATTTTTCCATTCTGACGAAACACCTGGACGGCACCACGGAGCAGAAGCTTCAAGGCGGGAAAGGCCTGGTGCGCCGAAATGCAAATGGACATGTGATTGAAACAGTCAGCGAATCGGGGCGCCTCAACGAATATATATGGCGGTCTCATGACGGCGCGGAGCGCCTGGAAGTAGTGGTGCGCCACGACGGCACGGTGTTTGAGCGCACAGGGGATGACAGCTGGCGGATGACCGAGCCCGGCGGGCAAAGAAAGGAATTCAAGGGAGAGGTCAGCGTCAATCACAACGGCGAGCTGCGTTTGAGGGCGAGCGACAATTCGCTCAACATCGAGCAAGACCTTCACGACAACACCATCCATATGCTGGACAAGGGCGGCCGTTACTGGATCGACCGCGAGGGTCTGGTCAGCCAGACCTTTGACGCCGCCAATAGATCGCGCTCGTTCGAATGGGAGATGCATGGTGAAAGCCCGCGCATAAAAACCATCATGCACCCTGACGGCTCTGTCTGGGAGCGCACCGGCGACCGCACTTTCTCCGTCAAAGCCCGCGGAGAGGATGCGGCAATTTCTGAATTTAAAGGTGATGTGAGCATCTCGGTGAAAGACGGCTCATACACTATTGAGTATGACGAGCCGGGAAGCATCTACAAGTCATCTCGGCACTACCTGGACGGCAGCAGCGAATACCAGCTCACAGGCGGCGGCAGCTTGCGCCGCAATCAGCATGACAAGATTCTCGAGAAAGTCGACACTAACGGCCTTAGCACGCAGTATGAGTGGGAGCAGTTGGACAGCATCCAGGTGCTCAAGCGCGTGACTGCCTCGGATGGCACGAGCATCGAACGACGCTACGGCAATACCTGGGACGTCAAAGAGCCAGGAAAACCTCCTCGCCAGTTCGAAGGCGAAATCTCCGCCGATCGCGACGGCAATGTCGTTTTTCTCAAGAGAACGGCTCAGCCCGAGAAGATTCCCGGATACAGGGGCGCGGATGGTTTGTGGTACGCCGAGAGAAATCTCGAGCGCTTCGCAGACAGCGATATCGATCGCATGATTCAGCATTTGCCATCCGAATATACGCTTGGCAAAACTGCCAATATGCGTGATTTCATTGCCCGTACAGACGAGTTGATGACTTCGTGGGGCAAGAATCAGGACGAAGTCCTGAGACGGGCGCAGCTTGAGGTGGAGATACACAAGAAGCTGGAACCGGCCGTGCAACAGTACGAGGCTGTGCGCGATGAAGTGCTCGACAAGCTGAATAAGCTGGGAATCAACGATGGCCAGGGTCATCCTGATTTGCCGCCGGATTTCAGCGTCAAGAAATTGCGGGAAAGCCGCTCTGCTCTCAAGGAGTATTTGCAGAGCAAGCACGGCAGCGAAAATTTCGGCGATATCGACGGCAAAGTAGCGGCTGTAGACGAGCTGACCAGATTGAGCAATGAACTGGCTCAGGCGCGCAAGAGCACTGACGAATTGATCAAGCCGCGTGAAGCAGAATTGCAAAAGTTGCTCGATGATTACGCAGAAGCACATGGCCTGCCTAAAGTGTCCCTTACTGCGCAGCAAAACATGGGCGCCAATCTGGGCAGCTTCCTCGATGGTGATTTGAAGGTCAGGCGGGGTTCGCTGATCAGCGCAGACAAAGCCTATTTCATGGGCACGCTCTATCACGAGCTCACTCATAACGAACAGCAAGCCCTGATGGTGAGATATCTTGCCGAGGAGTTTCAACGCACTACCGGCCGCGTACCCAGTGTCGAGGACGTTCGGGCCCTTTATCACGAGCGCAACGGGCGCGGCAGCATACCCGCACCATATGTGGAGCAGGTGCTGGCTCTTCAGAAAGGCCAACCGCCGCTCACTGCCGAGCAGCGAGTGGTGGTGGAGCGCCTTGCCGATGCCTGGAAAAATGGTAAGCCGGTTTATGATGATTATGAGATGTCCGGCAACGTATTCCGGGAGTTCGACAGCACACTCAATAAGTTGAATGGAGTCAACGGCAAGCGCGCGGCAAGCAAAATCTTCGACGAGCATATTGACCTTGAAGAAAACGATTGGGCTTGGTACCGCACATTCAAAGCCAATTTCGATTCGGACAAGGTCGATCCGGCGCTCAGGGAGAAATACAATCATTTGCGCCAGGAGCGCATCAAGGCCAATAAAGGCGAGCCCAATTCATGGAATGAAGAGGAGGCCCGCAAGACTCTCATTCAGATTTTCGAGCAGCGCAAAGAGCAAATCAACGGCTGGCGCGAACGCACCTGGAGCGCATACAGCGGACCGAATCAGAAAGAGGAGTGGGACGCCTGGTTGACCGGCGAGCTTGTCAGGCGCGCCGCACGGCAGCAGGGCGCGCAAGGTGACTATGGCGGCGGCCACGGTCAAGATCTCTTCTTCAACGTTAAGAACAGCGACTTCAATACCGATGCCAACGCCTCTCGCGTTGCCAGCAGGGATTTTGGTCTTTCCTCGGTGGAATCGGGAGGTCCTCGAGCAGAAAGGCGTGGATTGCAGAATTTCCAGATTGACACCAATGGCAGTGCGCGACCGATCGACTTGCGAAAGCAGGACGTGATCGTGCTCGGTCGGAATGACGATGCGGATATCAGCTTCAAAGTAGATGCGGACGATCCGTCCACTGCCAACAACAAGTATGTGAGCCGGCCGCACGCCCAGCTCGAGCACACGGACCGCGGCATTGTCATAAAGAATCTGAGCACCACCAACAAGACATTTGTCAATGGGCATGAAGTGCCCACGGAAGGTTTCCTCCTCAATCCGAATGAAAGCTACAAAATCAGATTGAGCGCCGACGGTCCGGAGATGACGTTCGGACCGAGACCGGCATTCCATCCTGACAAACTGGACGCGAAACCGATTCGGGAGTACCTGCCGCCTGCCGGCATGGACCACGCAGCTGGTGAGAACGCCGTGAGAACATCCAACCGTTTCCGCTGGACGGGTGAAATATCCGAGCCCCTGCCGGACGGTTTCCAGATTGTCGGCGGCAGAGGACGCATCAATGCCGATGGCTCAATCGACGACGCCCTTCAACCAGGTCTTGTTATCGATCGCCAAAACGATCGCGTGCTGGCAGGAATTTTAGCCGAGGCGCGAAAGAAATTCGATACGCCGGAATATCGCCACAATCCGGAAAAACTGGCGCGCGATTTGACTGATTATGTCAATCAAAAGATGACTCCCAGAGGATGGGACAACGATACGGTCAGTCAGGCTTACGGCCATTTCAGACAAAAGAACGCCGGCAAGAGAGTTTACCTCGGTGAGTACATCGAGCAGGCGCAAAATGGGGTAGGCGGCGGAGTCGGTCCTCATCAGGCGGCCTTGCTCAAAGTTTTAGCCGACGATCTCGGTCTCGAGGCCACTCTCGTGAAGGGACATTATGGCGCCGGACCCGCTGAGGCCGGTGCTGCCACCAATCACATGTGGACGGAAATCAAGGTCAACGGCGAGCGGAAGGTCTACGATCCAAGATTTCGCGTTGCCGGTGAGAGTGGGGACAATCTCTTGAGCCACACGCCCGAGCGATTGCTTCCCGGCCGCGTAGTTCATGACATGAGCATCGATGAGCGCGTCAAAGTGCTCAAAGAGGGTAAGGTTGAAAACCTGAAAAAGCAGGAAGCAACCGGCGACGCGGACATTGACGGCGGCTTTGCCAAGGAGAGATGGACCGCCACTATAGATGGTGTCAACGTCAGGATTACCGCGGAATCCAAGGGCTCACCATTGCGCCTGCGTAACGAGCTTGCCGCGCAGACGCTTGCCGGCGAGATCGGTTTCGATTATCCCGCCACCACGACAAGGACAATGAAGTTTCCTGACGGGACTGAAAGAACCGTCTGGATTCAAGAAGATTTGCCCGGTGCTAACTTGAAGAGTGTGCTCGAGGGGCGTGATCTCGATCAATTTGTAGCTCTCAACGAGAGGGCATTGATCGACAATGCTGCGCAAGACATAGTCTTCGGCCTTTTCGATGCCAACACGGCCAACAAGATTCCCATCATGACCGACAGAGGTCCTGTCATCCACAACATTGACATGGATTTTGCTTTCTCGCTTGACCGCAGCGCTCGTCCTGTGATTTTCAACGATGACAGCCTGCAGCTGTATCAAAAGATCCAGGGCAAACCGTTGCCGGTGGAGACTGTTGAAAAATTGCGGACATTTGCCGCCAAATATGTGGACGGCGATGGGAACTTCAACAAAGACGCCCTTTCAGATTTGGTGAACCGCACAGGTCTGTCGCGGGAAGAAGCAAAAGCAGTTGTGATAAGAGCACGCGACCTGGCAAAAGGTGACACACCCCTCCTGCCGAATAAGCCGATCAAGGATGGGGCGCTGGGGCAGATAAAAATTGCTCAGCAACAGCTGAGGAATTATGAGCTCGGATTGCTATCGGATTTGGCCCGACCTCAGCCTGCGCTGGATTTGCTCAAACGGCTGGACGAGAATCCCACCGCCAAATTCACGCTCTTCCATGGAGCAGACAAGGGAGAAGTCGACGGCGTGTTCCGCCGCTTCAAAGAAGCCGGTGACAGATGGTCGGCAGAAGATGAAAGGTTTGCGCGCAGCAAACTGATGAAGCTTCTCGGACGCCCGGACAGCGACTCGACAATGATAAGAAACACCGCTGAGCTAAGAGCGCTGTCGCGCCTGGATGTTAAGTTCGGCGATAAAGTCAAGTACAAATACAATGATTCAACCAGCGACAGTTGGGAAGTCGGAAGTTATGATGCGAAATCGCAGACTTTCAAGATATATGCGAATGCGCAGAAAAAGTTCGGACCGGCCGACACGCATGAGTGGGATGATTTCCGCAGGATCAACATCGGGCGCTTGCCGAATCCCGATCGCCCTGGAGACTTGTTTACCGTGCGACGTTCGAGTGGCGCCGTCGAGACAGGTTGGAAGTTCGAGGGTGTCGATCCAAAAACGGGACAATACAAATTCACGAAGTCGCGCGGAATCGAGCTGACGGTAACACGCGATGAGCTTGCTCATTTCAATCCGGAGCTGGTGCGGGCAGAGTCGCCGGCTTTGCTGGACGACTCAATCGATCGCGGTCTGGCGCTTGCTCCCGATGCGCGCGCCCAGGAGCAAATTAGACAGCTGAGACAGCGGCAGCAAGATCTTCAGGAGCTGCCAATAAGAATTCAGGGCACCAAGGGCGGTGGCGCGATTGCCAGTGACGTATGGGGCGGGCACATTACCCATCCTGATGGAAGAGAAGAGGAAGTAGTTGTACATATGCTCAGGCGCGAGCAATTGGAAGAGCCTGTGCAGCGCAACCTGCCCTT
>DATNRC010000421.1:0-6160 GCA_036703705.1 Candidatus Obscuribacterales bacterium | reverse complement strand
GGCGGCGGCGCGCGCAGCATCGCGGGCTGCTGTGTCGAGGTTCGTATAACCCCAGACAGCGATGCACATATTAAAGGTAAGGACGGCAAAAATAACAAGAAGCAGCGACATCGCGCCCACTTCGATTGTAATCGCACCTTTTTCGTGCCTGGGTTGCATGAGCATCCTTTCCTTCTATTGAAGAACACACAAACTGCGAGCAATTGTCTGGAAGGCCTGGTTTAATGCGCTCCTGTTTGTTACCGAAATATAGAGAGCACCGTTACGCGAGCGCCAGGCAATTCCTCTCGGAGTACCGTTGCCGTCACCAAGGACACGGTCCATATCCGGCTTGATGAGGGTATTTTGGGAAAGCCCAATCGTGTAAATAGGAATGCTGAATCCTCTTGCTCTTGTGGCCTGAGTGAAAGCACGAGCTTCTCCTGTAGCCTGATCGACTGGCCGGTTGGGGATGCCGTCGGTAAAGAGAACAATAGCTCTTTTGGCATCCGGTCTGCGTTTGCTGGCATCGGTGAGCGAATCGATGGCGCGCCGGAGCGCGTCGGCGATATTCGTCTTTCCCGTGGCAACCAGCGGCGTTGTCGTGCCCGGAATGCCGTTAAGGGCATCTTTTACTTCTTGGAAATTCGACTGTGATTGATTCAGATCAACCAGAGGCAAAGGGAATGCCCCTGTGCCGCCCGGTGCGTAATTGCCGTCAATATTGTTTATATTTCCTGACGAGCTGGCCCAGGTGCTGGTTGGGGTGGTGCCGATTCCATCAGCGAAGGTGACGAAAGCGAAGTGCCCATTCGAGCTTACATTCATTGTGTTGAAGAACTCTGTTGCCGCCGCGCGAGCGGTGGCAATGGGCTCTGCCTGGTTGCGCACCTGGCTCCAGTAGGCGTTGTAATAGCCCGCCTGCGGGGTGACACCTGAAAGGAGCGGGTTGATGGCGCTTGCCGCTCCCCCACGGCTTTGCTCAAAAATGGCGGCACTTTCCAGATTGCCGCGTGAGGCTTCGACGCAAACTGCCGCATTTGGGAAAGTGTAAGGGCCAACATCATTTACCCTCACGATAAGGTCGGTGAAGCCATTGCCGTAGACGTTCGGATTAAGCCCGTTTCCTGCCAAAAGGCTTCTGTTGCGGGGATCGAAGTTGCCTGGAGGCCAGCCCTGTTCAGGAATCAAGGTGCCATTAGGGTACTTCGTTGCCGCAGGCGGTAGCGGGGGAGGCAGGCTGCCCGGCGGATAAGTGCATTGATTTCCCCGCAAGTCATTGTCCGGCAACGGTACGTGCAGCAAGTTTCCAGACGGATTGGGAGAACACGAAGCTATGAATTGCCTCAAGGAATTGGAAGGAGGCCCGTAGGAGCAGTTCTGAAGATTCTGAGGAGCGGCAGCGTTCAAGCCTGTGCCTTCTTTAGGAGGTTTTGTCGAATTGTAGATGTTGTCACCCTGGTGGACGATTTGATATTCGACTCTGTTAGTGTTGCCGCCCCAGTAGCGCTTGACATAGACAACCTGTGTCTCGTCATCCATGGAACCTGAGACATCGAAGCAGAGAAACAAATCCAGCCTTGGAAGACCGCCATCCGACACGGCGACAGCTGTTTCGAGAAATCCTACCGGAAAGAGGTTCGAGGCAAAGACCATCTGGTCGCTGTACCGGCCTTCAATGCGCATCACTACCGCATTGGTATCACCCGTGGCTCGCTGATTGCCGTTTTGATCGAGCAGCCATATGTTCAGTGTGGCATTGTAGAGCGGCGGTGCAGCGGTGCTCCATCCCGAATTGCGATTGGCAGTGACATTGCCGGCATTGAAATTTGTCTGCAGAATGCTGTTCTGTTCGAAGGTTTGCTCAGCCACTACCATTGCCAGGGTGTGCTGCTGCGCCACTGTCAAATTGCTCGGCGAGCTGGCAAGTGCTGCAGTTCCTGACAAGGCCGCCGAATCGACAATCGATTGCAGCTGCGTCTGCATGAGGATATAGCGGGCAAGCTCGAAACCGAATAAGGAGAGCGGCAGAAGCACAAAGGCCGCTAGAAACAGAATAAGTGCCAGTGTCGTGACACCGCGCTCTTGCCTTTTCCTTCTCATGCTGGCGCCTCCATTATTGCCTCTTTATTGACTCAAACCATTTGGGCTCTCCACAAGAGCCTCGAATCTTGTCTGAACATTGAAAGGTCCGGTTAGCCCCGGAATGCTCTTTCCGAAATAGCTGCTCATCTGGACGAGTGGATTTAATGTTCCGTTTGCTGTTTCTCGTATGAAATAAATGTTGTTGTTGGTATCAATCGAGCTTGCCGGCAACGCCGTGGACGAGAAGGTGGGCGGACCACCACTGAGCGGCTTAATCATGATTTGGATTGTTGCCGTGCCTGAGATGCCGGGAAAGCCGGCAATATTTCGGTTGAAATTTGTTTGCGCGCGGTTATTGGCTTCAGTGAAGGTGGGAGCCTTAGCTGCTTTCAGGCAACTGTCTCTGGTGGCAAACCAGAGCAAAGACACTCTGTAGGTAATCGACGAGATTATCAAAAGCGGTATGAAAATGCCCAGGATGAGCAAAATCAGTCCTGCTGGAACTTCGGCGAGCTGATAGCCACGCCTGCGATTGGCTTTTTTGCGACCCGTGGTCATGGAGTCGGTACCGATGTGGATGTAGTAAGGGCAGCGTAAATGAAGTAGGCCTAATTTATACCCGGACGCGTTATTAGTCAATGTAGCTGTAATACAAGTAGTAAAAAGAAAACAAGCGTCGTTCATTGCTATTGGCTTCGTTAGACTGGTACTGCCTGCGGGAACATGGATATTGCCTGGCCAGCGCCAGTTGCCGTTTTGAGCGGTTTCTTCGCTAACACAGTGACGCTAAATCAGGCGACCGAGCCGGGCCGGGGTTAGAGGTCGCTGAGAAAGTACGCGGGAATCCCTTGATATGTCAGAAGAGACATTTATTCCGAAGTCTCGAAAGAAGAAAAAAGCAAGCGGTCCGTCGACCGGTGCGTTTTCGCCCGATCCAACGAGCATGTTTTTGGCCGCTCTCAAACAGGGAGCGCCGGCAGAAGAAACACCCGAAGAGAATTTAGAACTCGAGGGCCGGGCCGAGGACATTGTTTTTGATCAGTCGCTTGCGGTCGTAAAACCGTGGCAAGCCGGGCAAAGAGAGGAAGAGGACGAGCTTTCAATTGAGCCCTCTTATTCAGAAGAAATTACGGAAGCGGAAGAAAGTGCTCTTTGCGAGCCGCTCCCGGGGATTCAAGCAAGCGACGAAGACGAAGGGGAGCTTGCCGACCATGGTCAAGAGACGGACTCAGAGGCGCCAGGACCTGACCAATCTCAGCAAACCAGGTCGAACGGCGCTTTAGAAAATGAGATATGGCAGAAAGCACAGTCGCTGGTGCGCAACGCCAATACCAGGAGCGGCCAGTTCAGCGCTCAGACTGGGAATGACAAAACAGCTTCAGACTCATCAAGCCGCAAAGCCGGTGATGAACGCGAAGTGTGGGACGAAGATCATGGCCGCATGTACGAATTGCTCACAGGCAAGAAACTGGCGAATAAAGCAGAGCCATACTCAAATGGGGTGGAAAAGCAGATCAGGACCAAGTATCTGGCAGCAGCCGACACGGGTCAGTTTGAAGCGCTCCCCAATAAAAGACCCCACGACGTGCGGGAAATGTTCAAACCTGACACGCCGATTCTTGGGAGAATGGGCTTATTTGCAAAGCAGCTGGATGCTGTCCACAAGTCGCCTGTTTTGGTAATGGCGCCGCTCCTGTGTGTCGTCGTGGTCTCTTTTCTCATCTCCAATTTTGCTTTTGCGGAGAAGGAGCTCATTGACGGGCGAAAGAAGATTGATGACAAGGATTACGATGGAGCGCTTGCTGTTCTCAATGATGCAAACATTCGCAATCCGTTTCGCTCGGAGATTTACTACCAGAGAGGACGTGCTTGCAACAAAAAGGGCGATCTCAAAAAGGCCGTTCAGAATTATTCATTTTGCCTGCTCATAGATCAGGGCAATGTGAGCGCGCTTGATCACAGAGCTTCACTCAATATGCGTCTGGGAAATTTTGAGGACGCTTACAAGGACTATCTGAGATTGTTTGCCATCGAGCCTGCACCGGATGCGTCGAAGATTTATCGATATAAGAACGCAGCACAGTCGGCGAAGGCAAAAGGTCTCTTTCAAGAGGCGCTGAAGTATTACGAAAAAGCCCTCAAAGTCAGAGGGGACGATTATGAGAGCCTTACGGGAAGAATATTCTGCGAATCACTTCTTTCTCATCATGACCGCGCTATCGAACTCTGTAATCAGCTCATAGCTCGAAATCCCCAAAAACTTGATGCTTATGTAAATCGCGGCTGGTGCTACATGCAGGCTCATAAAGAAGGCGATGCCATGCGCGACTTCAATTATGTCCTTGCAATCGACAGGCACAATGCTCGCGCGCACATGAATCGAGGGCATGTGCTCTGGAAGAACGGTGCCTTGAAAGAAGCGACCGAAGCATATGATATGGCCGTGCGAAACGACCCGCAATTGATTGAGGCGCGGTCGGCAAGAGCCTGGGCGCTCCTGAACAGCAAGCCTAAGCAGTCGCTCGATGACATGATAATCGTCACCAGATGTCCTCCCTATAGCACCAATTCTTCTTCCTGGGCGACACGCGCGCAGTTGGAGCTGAGAACCGGCAAATACAGTCAAGCCTATTCGTCTTTCGAGAAAGCAATCAGTCTTTCGCCGGACGAAGCGGAACTCTATGTAGGAGCTGCTGAGGCATTATCCGGCCTGCGCAAGTATAAAGAAGCGGTTGATTACTGCGACAAGGCCATGGCCAGAAATCCCTTCCTGGCCCTTGCCTATGCTGTGCGCGGCACAGCCCACCAGCAGCAGAACAATCCGATCTCTGCGCTTGCCGATCTGTCTCAAGCATTGCAAATCGATCCCAAGTCCGCTGATGCCTTGCTGTGGCGCGCTCAGTTCTTTATGGCACAGAAAAGAAACTATGATGCCAAGGAAGATTTAACAGCGCTGGTTAAGGCTCATCCGGATCACGCGGAAGGAAGAAAGCTTTTGGTCAAGGTCAGTTCGATGCTGCCCCGCTTCGCGTCGGGAAGCGGCGTCGTCTCTGCCGATGAGCTGGCGAAATATGCCAATGTGCCTTTTGAGGAGCTCGTGTCGGGGGGTTATGCCGCCCTGCAAAAAGGGAGCATGGAAACAGCGGTCAACATGCTTACAGCCGCTGCGCGCAAGCGGCCGACCGACGTGGCGGTTCGCCGCTATCTGGCGCATGCCCTTTTGCGCGAGAACCCAGCGACTGCTGTATTGCAGTTCGAGGCCCTGAAAGCCGCCGGACAGCTTACTGACGATGACGCTAACGCATTGAATCAAGCTCTTTCTTTGGCCGCCTGCGGCAACCTTGGGGAAAGCGCGAGCGTGGCGAAGAGCTTCAAAGTGCTGGAAAAGAACTCCGGAGACCCCGAGGCCTGCTACAAGCTCGCCACTTTGTATGCTGCGGCCGGACTGCGCTCGCGAGCTGCTCTCTATTGCAGCCAGGGTTTGCGCAACAGTACGGAGCCACTTGAACGCAAACGATTTCAAGACCTCATGACCAGTCTCCATCAAATGCCAGCTCCCGCGTCGCAAAAAGCGGATATCGGCGGTTGAAGAGCCGATCACAACGGGCAACAATGTTGAGTGATGAATGAAAGCGCCCCAATTGTTAAACCATCCAAGAAAGAGATTGCCATCTCGCTAGCCGTCGTTAGCTACATCTTTTATGCAGTGGTGTGGTTATCACCCGAATCAGAATTCAAAAAGCGAATACTGGAACCGATCAGGCTGGTTTGGAATTTTTGGGGGCTACACCAAAACTGGGCTCTTTTCTCGCCGCGTATTCGGGAGATCAATTATCATCCCACAGCAACTGTCACTTTTGAGGACGGAAGTAAGACGATCTGGGAGCCTCCCAGAATGGACCAATTGAACTGTTTCGACAAATGGCGTCTTGAAAAGTATAGAAAGTGGGGCATTGACTCATTGCCATGGACACCCTATAAGGCGTATTGGCCTGACTTCGCAAGATACGTCGGGCGCCAGTATTACAATGCGAACAACAAACCTGTTTCGCTGGTGCTCAATCTTCATTGGGTAGAAATTCCTCGCCCCGGTGAG
>DATNRC010000420.1:0-6696 GCA_036703705.1 Candidatus Obscuribacterales bacterium | reverse complement strand
GCAGCCAGTTGTATCACTGTGATCATGCTGACACCCGCCAGGTGAAAATCTTTGTTTATCTGACCGACACCGATGCCTCTCATGGTCCACTGACTGTCATTCCTGCCCGCGAGTCGGCACGGCTGCGCGCCGTGGTCGGCTACCGATGGAAGCAGAGAGTGAAAGACGAGGAGCTGCTGCCGCTTCTCAAAGAAAAGGAAGTAGCCTTCACCGGCAAAGCCGGAACCACTGCTATGGTAGACACCTGCGCCAACTTCCATTACGGCAGCCGGGTCAGCGCCCCTACAAGCCGGACGGTCGTCGTTTTCCAGTATCTGAGCCAGGAAAACTTCCTCATGAGCCCGATTCCTGCCCTGAGAAGATACACTTACGCGCACCTCGTGTCCTCATCACATTCTCCAGTGCAGCGGGCAGTCCTTTGCGGAAGCGCTAGATGAGAGTTTGCCTGATATCGCGAGAGTATCCGCCTGACACCGGCTGGGGTGGCATCGGAACCTATACATACAAACTTGCCTCCACACTGAAAGAGGCCGGTCACGATGTGGAAGTCATCGCCCTGGCGCATGCAGATGTGAATTGCCAAACGGGGCAGCCGTCGCCTAACGAGCAAGGAATCCTTGTTCACCGAGCGGCATGGTCGCCCCTGATGCGTGAGGTCGGCACCGTTTGGCGTTCGCTGCCGTACAGCCACTATTTGATGAAATCGGCAGTGGCCCTCTGGACCAAATTCATCGCCGTCCATGAAGCCAAGCCGTTCGATGTTGCGGAAGCACCCGAGCACCTGGCAGAGGCGCTGTTTCCTGCTATGACCAAAGTCTGTCCGCTGGTGGTTCGCCTGCACACCCCGCATTCGAAGCTCGTGGCTGAAGGCTTTCACAACCTCCGGCCGTCCTTCGATTTACAACTGGTGGCGATTTTCGAGCGCATCGCCATGATGCATGCCGACGTTCTTTCATCACCCAGCGAAGATCTGGCGCGCTATGTCGCTTTCGATTGCGGGCGCCGCAAAGAAGACATATTGGTCGTGCGCAATCCCGTTGATGCCGAACGTTTTTCTCCCGAGGGGCGGAAAGCGCTAAAGGCGGACGGCAAGGTCACAGTTCTTTTCGTCGGCCGTCTGGAAGGAAGAAAAGGCGTAACCTGCCTGATAGACGCCGTGCCGGACGTCATCAAAGCATTCCCGGAGGCAAGATTCGTGGTCATCGGTGCCGACACAATGACGGCGCCCGGCGAAAAATCGATGCTCCAGCTTCTCAAATCCAGGCTTGCAGCAAGCGGTGCTGCCGGGCATGTCGACTTTCTCAATCATGTGCCGCACGCCGAAATGCCCGATTATTATCGTTCTGCTGATATATGCGTTGTGCCGTCTTTGTATGACAACGCAGCTTATACGGTGCTGGAAGCGATGGCCTCCGGGAAACCGCTCGTAGGCACGTCAGCCGGCGGAACGCCTGAATACATTTTGCACAATGAGACCGGCTTGATCGTGCCGCCCGGCGACAGCGCTTCGCTTTGTCGTGCGCTCGTTGAGCTTCTCGAGGACGAGGCGAAGAGGCAGGCGTTCGGGGCAGCGGCAAGAAAACGTGTGCTGTCCTCCTTTGAACGCTCCATCATCGCCGAACAAATCATCAATACCTATGAAATCGCTCGCCAGCGCTATGGGCAAAACAAAGCTCATCCCCTTTATCAAAAGCCGCACACGGAAATTCTGGAAGACTTCAAACAACTCATTTATTCATATCATCTGAACTTGGACGAGCTCATCTCCAGTCACTCGCTGAGTTATAGATTGAAGAATTGGCTGCAATTGACTTTCTGCCGCCCCAAATTGAGCTTTGCCAAGGCTCTTGTCAAGATGCTTGCGCCCTTCATACATGCCAACTCCCCTCATCAAAACGCCATTCAACGGGCGCTCATCAAGCTCGAACGCGAAGTCAGCGCCAAGGAAGCCGAACGCACTGATTTGATACTCAAGTATCTGGTCGTTCCTCCCGCGGCTCCGGAAAGCAAATCAATCAGCGCGGAAACTGATAAACAGGTGCCGGACCTGGTTTTAAATGGCAGATAGGAGAAGAAATTCCCGGCACGGAACATAAAAGTTGGAGGAGCGTCAGTCAATGCAGGGGCATATTCCTCGCATGAGAAGACTCATATTAGCTTTACTCTTTGCATTCATGGCGGTCGTAACGCCGGCCAGTGCGCTTTGCGCTTCCGGCGCTGAACAGGCGGCGTGCGTTTGCTCGCTCTCTTTCGATGCCGGCTGCGCCCATATGAGTGGAAGCTGTTGCGCCGCCTCCGAGCAAATTACGGCGGCGCCCTATTCTCGAACAGTGCAGTCGGGCTCCGTTGCGCCTCCTGCATTTTCCGGCTTTGCCCTCGCGGAAGCCGCACAGAGACAGTTGTTCGGTTTCTTCATGCGGGCGCCGTTGCATCTGGCGTCCAATAAAATATACCTGAGCAAGTGCTCGCTTCTGATCTAAAGCCGTGCCCAAAACCGGTAATTATGCGCCTTTATAAGGTGCTTGGTTTTATGCACTCATTTAACTTCAGGAGTTTCATTTATGAAAACCAGATTTGCATTATTCGCAACCACGCTTGCAATCGCTGTTCTCGGCTTGCTTCCCAATATGACGCAAGCATCCCAGCATGAAGCAAAAGCGGCCTGCTGCACTGAGAAAGCGTCATGCTGCGCTGCCCAAGCGGAATGCTGCAAGAACGGCGCCAAAGAGGCGAGCAGCAACGCCTCAGCGTGCTGCGCTCCGGGCGCAAACTGCTGCCTTGAAGGAGCGGCCTGCTGCGGGGGTTGATTCCCGCCAGCAGCTAGCGCCGGAATTGGGGGTTGGGTGACCAGCCCCCTCATTCTTTGCCCTTCAACTGGGCTCTTTTGCTCAACGGCACGAGCTATTTGAGATAAATCGTATAGATAATGAGCGACAGGATAATGAGATTGACGAACAATCCGACCGTGAAAAGGCTGGCGCCAATCATCAAATGCCAGCAGATAAGAGCATTTCGCGGCTTGAGCGTGGTGAGGATGCCGAAGCGGCTCACGATGTAGAATCCCATGGCGAACATGAATGAAAAATCGGCCATGACGTAGCACGGGATTGCTAACTGTGTGAAAAAGTGCAAGGGAATGGCGAGGAAGACTATTGTCGCTATAACGGCGGTGCGAAAGACGTCCCGGCTGAATTTGTCTACTTCGCGAATCGTAATCGACTTATCCCTTGAGGCCTCGCCCAAATGCTTGCATGCGGCGACAAAGCTCTTCCAGATTGGAGCTCGACCGTGGGCTCCGACCGTTTGCATACCCTCAGCGTCCATGCTAGCCGGGTTAATGACGTTTTCTTCAGCGCTCACGATATATCCTCCATCCCTCCCCTGTCAGTGTACCCAGGCAGGGCAATCTCTCAACCTGTAAGGAGAATTTGCTCTCAACATATAGGGGCAATTTGGAGCTGGACATAAGTCTTTTGGGACCGGAAGTCCCGCACCGGTGAATATTCGTCAACGTCCGATAATGCAGCTTAAGTGTTAACGGTCAGATAAAAGCGCGATTATCTTCTTGGACAAAGTGTCGAAAAACTTTTCGCCCCCGGAGCGGTTCATATGTGACGAATCCTCGAAGTCGGCGAGCGAATAGTCATGCTCCATTGACGGATCGCAGACAGCGGCGCGGTATTTGGCAGCGATAGCATCAATCTGCCGATTCAGATCGGCGCTGATGTCTGCATCCAACAGAATCTTGTTTTCGTTCGTCAGCGGCATTTTCACGAGCAATACCTTAACACCCGACTGCTGCGCCAGCTCAAGGGTCTGCTCGAGAAACTCCAATTGCTTCTTCATTTGCCGCCGATCCACCTTTTGATACATGTATTCGTATCCGCCTATATCCGAGAGCGTATTTGGCTTCTCAACGTAATCCGGCACGTCATCCGCTTTTGCTGTAATCTCTGATTTTGGCTGCTCGGCGGGCGGTGACGTTCCTCCCTTAGGAGCCATAGAGGCCGTGAACATATCGGCCGGATGCCCCGAAACATGAGCGAGCAAGCGCATCACGACAGTCCTGTAGTCCGCTCTGTCGTGAAAATATCGCCAAAGCGATCCGATTGCATAAACGCAAATTGAATTCAGATCGGCCTTGCTCTTAATCAAATCGCCCAGGCAAGTGTAATCGGCAAGCACAATGTAAACAGGCGTTTTGTCATATTCCTTTCTGTTCCTGTCCAAAAATCCTCTCGGCGCCACGTCGCAAATGAGCAGTTTTGGCTTTTTCCCGCTGCCCAGGCTTTTCTTGAAGATCAAAAATTGATCGGATACCATTCCGGCCAGGGTTCCGAGATTGGCGATTATGAGGTGGTTGCCCGCTCTCTCTCGGATTAGCTTCTGCAAGTAGTCGGCGCGCAAATAGCTGTCAATCACGTTGCGGTAATAGTAATGGTCAAAGCGTGCCTTCTTCCCGTGCATGTGCTCATCACAACGCACCGCAGGCACAAGCAAAAGCGAAGAGCCAGTCATGATCACGTCCGGGTGCTCGGACGATGAAAGAAATTCGGGCAGTTTGGAAACGACATAGTACTGATTCATCCCCGTAAAGCCGGTGAAATTCAGCATCTTCAGCGGCTTGAACACATCTATCGCCGCCTCGAAGCTAAGGAGCAGGACAAGCGTAATGACAGTAAGGCTCCGGCAAATCCTTCCAAGGCGCTGCCTGATAGCGGCCGGCTTGGCACCGCTCTTAGTATCACTGGCGCACGGCTTGATGGCCTTGAGGGTGGTCAACGGAGGCGACATTTAAAACTGGAAGTAAATGAATGGCGCTGAATTGTCGGGCAAGAACGTAACCAGAGCGAGGACAAGAAAGGCGCAATAAGCGGCTTTGAAGAAAACAGGAAGGCGCTGGAAGGCGCGCAATTCGTTCAATCTGCTCAAAGGCAGGTTCAACAACAAAAGAACGACAACCATCGTCACGGTGATAGGAACGATGACGGGCAGACTTTGCTTGAGAACCAGGAATTCATGGCCTTCTCCCGGAGCAAAAACAGGCTTGAGCAAGACCATCCGTTTGACGATGTTGGCGGCGACGGAAGTATCCTGCACCCTGAAAAACACCCAGCCAATGCACACCGCCTGAAAGGTAATGAAAATTGAGGCGTAGCGGTAAAGCTTGCAGTCGAAGACGAATCTCAATTGCGTCAGCTTGTCTTTGACACCGACAAACTCGCGATGGGCAATCAGGCACAGGCCGTGGTAGACGCCCCAGACAACGAAATTCCACGAAGCCCCGTGCCACAGCCCGCCCAGGGTCATGGTCCAAAACAAATTGCGATAAGTCCTCCATTTGGAGCCGCGCGAACCGCCCATGGGAATGAAGAGATAGTCGCGCAACCACGTGGACAAGGAAATATGCCAGCGATGCCAGAAATCGGCCATATTTTGGGCAATGTACGGCATGTTGAAATTAGTCGGGATGTGATAGCCGAAGAGCATTGCCGAACCGCGCGCAATGTCCGTGTAGCCGGAGAAATCGAAGTAGATCTGAAAAGCAAAAGCGTAAGCAAACAGCCAAAGCTCAAGCGCTCCATATGAGAATGGCGATGCCAGCCCCATTTGCACAAGCACGGCAAGATTGTCGGCCAGCAAAAGCTTCTTCGCCAGGCCAATCAATATCAAGCTCAAGCCATCATCGAAATAAGTCAGCCTGAGCGGTTTTTCTTCCAGCATCTGGGCCTGGAAATCAGGATATCTCTTGATCGGACCCGAGATTTGTGTCGGGAAGAACGCCGCGAAAAGCGCGAAAAGAACGAATGAGTCGATTGGTTTGTTGCCGCGATAGATTTCGAACAGATAATGAATGAACTCAAAAACAAAGAACGATATGCCGAGCGGCAGAATAATATTGACGGACCAATCGGCTGTTTGTCTGGTCGCCATATGAACGAGCCCGGCTAGAGACGAGACGGCGAAATTGGCGTATTTGAAAGTGCCCAGCGTAAGCAAATTAACAGCAATTCCGATGCCCAGGAAAAGCTTCTTCTTCTCCGGCGCGGCAGCATAGAGCGCCTTTCCCCACAACCATGTAAACACCGTCAGAGCGCCAATCAAAAGAACGAAGGCGGGTATCCAGCTGGCATAAAAGATATAGCTGGCGACAAGCAGCATGGGCAGCCGCCATCTCACGGGCAGCGTCCAGAAAAGGAGCACTGTCAGAGGCAAAAACAGCAGATATTGGAAACTGTTGAACAGCATGTTTGACTCGCCTGGAGCTCGATACGGGGCAATGGCGCCGAGTGTGCCATGTTATCATGCGTTGTAAGAGCGTCTTATGAACGAATTTTCAAGGTGTGCTCAAGCCCTGACCAGCTGCTGCAAAGACAAATATTAGAATTAGCAGGTTGATCGCCTAGTTAGTTGAGGAGACAATCACTCGGTTGCACGACCCCAGTCAATGTTGCTTATGCTGCCGGAATTATCGATAGTTGTTTGCGTCTACAACGAAGACCCTCAGAATTTAAGTGCGCTCATAGAACGCATCGATCGCGCTGTTGGCGAGACGGGCATGTCTCACGAGGTCATTTTCGTCAACGACGGCAGTCGTGAGCCGACAACACAGGCTTTGCGGCAAATCACCAGCGAACACAACCATGTCAAGCTCATCGAGCTGTCAAGGAATTTCGGTCAGCAAGCCGCCATCAC
>DATNRC010000419.1:0-7501 GCA_036703705.1 Candidatus Obscuribacterales bacterium | reverse complement strand
CAATGTCCGCGGCAGCAGTATTAATCTCCATCACGTCTCCCGCCGGCGGGCAGTCACGCAAGTCCAACGCCCGTTTCTCAAGACTTCGCAAGATGTCCATGATGCGTCGATTTTCGAGACGCGCCGTATCGTCGAGGAAGCGCCGCAGCTGCTGGGATAATTGCGCTACTGTTCTTTGCGTATGCTCTCCTGCTTCCAGCCACTCGTAGTGAACGCGTCTCAATTTGGGCTCCGGACGGAGCTCCGTGACGGCAGGGAGCGATAGAACCTTGTCTAACAATGCGGACAATTCTTCCTGTCTTGCTCGGGACATCAGGAAATCCCAGAAGGCACGAAAGCTTCTCCCTTGATCCGAATCGGAAATCGCGTCTCGCTCGCCCATTACACGATCGAGCAGCGCGCCCCTGGCATTGCCGTCCCAGCGAGCGATGTCTTCGCGCACTCTGCGGTCAAGATTGTGAAAGTTATGCTCAACCTGGCGAAAATCCGAGAGCAATTCGCGCGCCGTCGCCACAAACTGTTGAAAGCGTTCTTTTACGGCAGTATCGCCCAGCACAACGAGATCGCCTTCCCGCATGCGTTCGACTTGAGCGTCGATCTCATCGCGGCGTCTTTCCAATTCGGCAATTCGAAGTTCGCGATTTGTTTCTGTGCCTTCGGTCAACTGCTTCAGAATTTCAAACAACGTCAATAAGCGTGATTCTGTGCCGACGAAGGAGCGATCGGTCAAGGCTGCCAGCCAGCCGATTGCCTTTTCTGTGGCGGGCGTGAGATCGAAGTGTGGCTCGTCAGATCCCTCAACGTAAAATTTGCGTAGCCACCCCTTCTCCGGCGATGTCCAGTTGTCGAGGTACTCGCGGGCCGGCCGCGGAAACAATTTTTCGCCTGAGCGTTCGTGCAAGCTGTATATCTCGTCTTCCAGTTTTTCGACAAGCGTAGGTTGGTCGATGACGCGGATATTGGGCGCAATGAAAACTTTATGGAGGAAACTGGCTATGAGCGAAGCATGCTCTGCGCACAATAATCTCCACGCTGGATGGTTTTTTCGAAGCCCTTCAAGTAGATCGTAGTCGAGAGTCATGGGCAGCTTACGAAAGTGTCGATTGGCTGGGAACTGTCAAGCATAGTTCGTGCCAGTGCAAAATATTAGCAGCGGCCAAGGTTGAGCACATCACTTCCTCTTTTTAGTTTGCGATGAGTCTTTCCTTTTCAGCAGCGAGCGGACAAACTTTGCATGTTCTTCCGATTTCAAGCCGCTTTTAAGTGTTTTATCGGCCAGCTTCGTGTCGCGACTGAGTAAGGCCTCACCATGGAGCCACAAACCGGGAAAAACTCTCGACCGCAGGATGCCGTCCTTATCTGGCTTCAATTCCTCTTGTCGATGGAGATCGAACCAGTAAAGGCGTTTAGGGCGAAGACACATAACAATGTATTCACGGACCCCGGTCAAAGTAAATCGCTCTCTTTTTAGATGCAGATCAATTGCCCTGCTGGAATGCGCTACCTCTGCCACCAACTCCGGTGCACCATCCACAAAATCGTCCTTAGTAAGGCGTGTCTGCCCGCCGCGTGCGTGCACGGTTCGCAGTACAAGATCGGGTTGAACTTCATCCTCGGCGCTGAGAAAAACCGTCGCGTTGTCACCGACTTCGGTACCGGGAGTGCTGCGGGCATACGTTTCGAGCAAAAAGCCCAGGTTGATATGGTTGCTCCCGTGGGACCAGCTCAGGGGTGATGGTTCAAATACCACTCCGCCAATCAATTCTGCCCTGTAATCTTCTGGCATTCGCTCATACGCGTAGTGAAACTCGGCACGGCTCATCCGGTCGCCGTTGCGCAGCTCCAGAATTCGTTGCTCTTCCGCAGAGTGCTTCGGTATTGTCGCCATGCAATGCCCTACAGGAACGAGATAGCAGAAGACTCGTTTAATATAACATACATTCGTATGTGCGACAACTTAATTCCAATTGTTCAATAGCCTTCCCTTCGCTGGTCGCGCTCAGAGGGGCCTTCCAACAAAGACTTGAAGCCCCTCGTCTGCCTATTGCTGCAAGGCAGCAAGCCATCACGCATGCGACAAATGGGTGCTCCTTGAAGAGAGCACCCATGGAGCAAGCGATTACGCAGGTCTTTTTATCCGCGATTTGATCGCGCTTCGCGATCGGCAAGGCGTGCAGCCTTGTCCTTCAATTTGCGAATCTGTTGGTTCAGTTTATCCGCGTCTTTTGTGGCGATGGTCGTCTTCAGCGTCAAATAGTTTTGATACTGTTGTGCTGCTTCCGACAGCTGAGCCGATTTCGCTTTCGGCAGTTTTTCCAGCGACCGAGCCAGTCCCAGCCGTGCTTCGGGCAGGGTCGGATTTGTCGCTGTCGCTTCGCGATAGCGATCGATGGCGCCGTCAAGTTGATTTTTCTTGAACAGCTCATCGGCGACACGAACGTCATCTTGCGCCAGTTTTCTGAGACGCGCGATTTCCGCCAAACCGCGTTGGGCGCGGTCTGCTGAGCCCGACAATGAAAGCGCCTTGTTGTAAGATGCCTCGGCATTATCGAGATCTTTCATCATCAGCGCGACGTCAGCCACAGCAAAAGCCTGACGCGGATCGTTCAAATCGTTCACGACCAGCTTCATCTGTTGTCCGGCTTGCAAAAATTCGCCTTGAGCCATGAGCGCCTGAGCATAAGCTACGCGCTCGCCATCGCTCTTCGGTGCGCCCATCTTCGACAAATCCGGTTTTGCGCCAGCAAGAGAAGTGAGCTTTGCCTGCGCCAGGCGCAACTCCATGTCGTCCGGACTGAGCTTGATCGCCTCATCAAGACTCTTCATTGCCGCTTCGTAATCGTTCGACGCAAGCAGCGCGCCTACTGCAGCCTTCTGCGCTTTCAAATACAGTGCCTGGCTCAAGCCCTTAACCGCTTGAGGATTGTTTGGCGTCATTTGCAGCATTGTGCGATAGGCTTTGATCGCATCATCCGCTTTCTCCAGCTTCAAACAAACATCGGCAATGCGCTGGCGAAGATCGAGATCATACGGTATTTGCGTCAATCCGGATCGCAAGTCGGCAAGCGCCAATTCGAGATCGCCGCGACCTTCGCGTATGTCTGCAATGCGCAAATAGGGTTGTGCGTTCTCCGGCTTGATGAGAATGGAGAGTTGATACTCCTTAAGAGCAGCAACCTCATTCCCTTGTCTCTGATATGTCTCACCGAGAGCCATACGCACCGGCCAGCTGTTGGGGAATTGATACAGGGATGTGTTCAACTCCTTGATTGCTTCATCATAGTTGCCCTGCTTGAGATAGACGGAGCCAAGGCCGAAATGAGCGCTGGAATTGCTGGAACTTAAAGCAATGGCGCGCTTGAAGTTTTCTGCCGCTTCGGCAAGACTGTTTTGATCCAGCTTAATCATACCCAGCGCGGAAAACGCCTGGCTATGCTGTGGATCGAAACTCACTGCGTTGCGCAGCTCGCTGGCGGCGTCGTCCAGCTTACCCTGCTCTTTGAGAACCATGCCGAGAGTGGCATGGGCTTCTCCCGAAGCCGGCGCCAGCATGACTGCATGCCGGGCGAATTCTTCGGCTTGTTTCAACATAGAGTCTTTGTTGGCGCGAATTGTGCCCGAGGAGGACTGCAAGCGATTGAGCACTACCGTGGCTTTTCCGGCATAAGCAAGGGCGTTGTTGGGATCGGAAAGGAGCACGCGATCGAAAAGATCATCGGCGCCGTCCAGCTTGAATTGCTTTGCCAGTGCCGTTCCTAAACCTACTGTCGCCTGCAAATCTTGCGGATTATTCACCAGGAGCTCTCGGAAAAGCTCCTCTGCCTCAGCGTATCTGCCCTGTGACAAAAGGGTTTCGGCCGGAATGATGTTCGTCTTGATCTTTCCCGTGAGCACGCCGCTCTGCGAGGGTGCCGAAGAAGTGCCTGGCGTAGGCGCTGTTCCTGGGACTCCGGGAATCTGGGCCGTGGTGGCGGTGGGGTTGCAAAGGAGAAGTCCTGTTAGGGCGAATGCCGCAGTATATGCGGATTTGCGTCCTGCCGGTCTGCACTTCATGAGCTGCCTCCTGTGTGTTCGTGAGCCAAAGAAGTACCTGTAGACAGAGCACCATAGCAAAGCAGCTCAAGCGTTTCATGAATTGATGAAATTTCGTGTTCTTATGTGGTTGTTTTTGGCACTGTAATTTATGAGCAACCTTTTGCGACGGCTGTGCTGACAATGGGTTGACAGATATGTCAATATTGAGATATAAGTCAAGCGATGTTGCCGCCCTTTACAGAAGAAGGACTGCTCCCTCCAGGTGACTATCCTTTGACGTTCGAGCAGTTGCGGAAGTCGCATCAACGCAAGCACTTTGAAGACATAGGGCTCACCCCAGAGCAAGTAAATCGCGCATTGGAGCCCGCTTACTCTTTTCACGAACAATTGAAAGAGGAAGTCGAATGGTATGAACGTATTAAGAGGCGGGATTTCGGAACGATCGACACTCTGACCGCTCTTGGACCTTTACTCGTCGCTCTGCGTATAGCAAATGGCATCACGCAGAAGGAATTAGCCAATCGCTTGAACGTTGATGAGTCGCAAGTTTCACGAGATGAGAGGAATGAATACCATGGCATTTCACTTGAGCGTGCACAGCGCATAATAAATGCGCTGGGCGAAAAGCTGATCATACGGGTAGACGACAAGACCGACAATAAGGAACTGGCAATTGCCTGACAGTGACTCCCAGCGCAGGTCAATATGTTAAGGATAGTGCTCATTTGGTTATTCGCCTTTTTGCTTAGCGCTTGCACTCTTGGCAGAAGTGCTCAGCCGGAAGTTTCTGCCGGGACGACGCGACCAACCGTGTGCGCTCCGAAAACAGTTGATGTTTCGTCAAAGCCGAAGGACCTGCCTGCTCTTGTTTGTCCGACGACTGATGACGTTCGTGAATCTATTGACGAATTACAACGACTTAGCGCGGAAACAACGAATATCGTCGACAAGAAAGACCTGGAATCAAGAACGAGCTTTGGAGCAAAGGAAGAAACTTGGATCCAAAAGAACAAAGCTCTCATCTCCGGCTCTCAGTTATTGGCGGGGGCAAGCGGAGTGCAAGTGCATCCAGAGATTCCTCTCGCGCTCGAAAATTTGGCGAGAGCGCAAAACTGGCTTCATACGGCCGTTTTCGATAGCTCTGAGAGGAAAACTTCCATGAAACTCATTCATCATGCAAATGTGGCGATTGAAAGAGCCACCAATTTGATGGATGGAGACGTTGTTCCTGACGCACGCACCGCGTTGGTTAAGCTTCCAAAGCAGCTTGAAAAGAACATCGAGAACATTCGAAGGTCCGTGGCTGCCACGGATGGTTCAGCCAATTCGCCAGGCATACCGTCGCGTTGACTCTCAGATGCTTAACCGCCTGCGCCTGCAGCCGTGTTGGCATCGCTTGCGCGGCTTCAAACCGGCTGCGCCTCGCGGACCTTGCCTTGCAGCACCGGGCGCAGTTTTTCGTTAATCAGCTTCTCGGCTCTTCTCAAATCCACTTCGTCCGCCTTGCTGATTCCCCTGCAAAGCTCTTCCACAATCGCATCGATGATGATGCCGGCGTCTTTGCACAGTTTGTATGGTGTGTGCGTGAAGGTCACAAGCGAATATCTGGAGGCAAAATCATGTGGAAATTCGCGCTCTAAAATCTTCTCCACCGATTTGGCAAGCAGGAATTCAGCCTTACCTACCTTGTCACGCATTTCGATGAAATTCTCGAATGCCATGTCGGCAATGGCGTCGGCGTGTTCTTTCCGCATCTGAGTGAAGTCGGCGAACAACTTGCTCCAACTGACAGCGCCGTTCGATTCATATTTGGTCAGCAGCTCGTCAAAGACCGTCAGATCTTCAAAGCCGCAATTGGCGCCCTGCCCGAAGAACGGCACGATAGCGTGGGCGGCATCACCGACGAGTAAAACCTTTCCCTGGTAATGCCAGGGATGACATTTTACAGTCACCATGCTTCCAGTCGGATTTCCGAAGAAGGTTTCAATGAGAGAGTCCATCAAGGGGACGGTGTCATTGAAGTCCCGCTGGAAGAACTGCTCGACGTCCTCCTTCGTTTGCAACTGCTCGAAGCTGATGTCACCTTTGTAGGGAAGGAACAAAGTGCAGGTGAAACTGCCGTCGAAATTGGGCAGAGCAATGAGCATGTACATTCCGCGCGGCCAAATGTGGAGGGCGTTTTTCTCCATTTTGAAACCGCCCCCGGTATCAGGCGCTATCGCCAACTCTTTGTATCCATAGTCAAGATAAGACTGCCGGCAGTCATACCCGCTTAGTGTCATCATATCTTCGCGCACAGCCGAAGCGGAGCCGTCGGTGCCGATCACGAGGTCGAATGATTCGTTCGTTGCCTCTCCTGTTGATTCGTCCGTGATCCTGATCATCGTGCGATCCACATCGATTCCTGTGATACGCTTCTCAAACCGGATTTCGACAGAGCCTGCACGCTCCGCTGCCGTCATCAATGTCTTGTTGAGCTCTGCGCGCGAAACCGAATTGCCGAACTCAGATTCATTTCTTCCGTAGGGTTGAAACGTCAGTTCACCGGTGCGCGAGTGCATCAGCCGACCCATCATAGGGATCGATTGTTGGAGGATTTCTTCTTTCAGTCCCGCCCTTTCCAGCGCGCGCAATCCGCGCAGTGTGATGTTGAGGTTAATGGATCGCCCGGCGCTAATCGTATGCTTTCGCATGTCAGGACGCCGCTCGAATACCGTCACCTGCATTCCGCGGCGGGCAAGGAATATGGCGAGCAACGAACCCACTAGTCCGGCCCCGACTACGGACACACGAGTGTCGGTCAACTTTTTGGAGTCATTGTGATCAGGCATGTTCAGGCACTCAGTTATTGGAGACGGTATTGTTCGGGATGTTCAGGCACTCGAATGTTCAGGATGTCAGCTTTGCAGTCGCAGCCCGGGCACTTCATTTGGCGTGCTCAGCCACAATGCGGGCAAAATGATAGACGTCTTCGAAAGTGTTGTAGAGCGGAGCTGGTGCCGCGCGGATGATGTCCGGTTCGCGAAAGTCGCAGATTACGCCCTTCTCGCGCAATTTCCCTACCAGCTCCTTGGGATTAGCTTTCACTCTGATCGATAATTGCGATCCGCGCTGCGATTTGTCTTTTGGCGTGATGAGCGAGCAGAAGCCTCCCGGAATTTCTTCCAGCAAGAACTCAAGATAAGCAGTGAGCTGATCGCCCTTCCTGCGCAAATTAACCATTCCTGCATGGTCGAATAATTCGGTGGAGGCTCTCAAGGCTGCAAGCTGAAAAATGGGGGGATTGCTCAATTGCCATCCTTCAGCTCCCGGGATGGGATCGAAATCGGGACCCATGAGAAAACGGGTTTGTTTGTCGTGTCCCCACCAACCGGCAAAACGAGGCAAATCGAAATTTCTGGCGTGGCGCTCGTGAACGAAACAGCCGGCGAGCGATCCCGGTCCGGAATTGAGGTATTTGTAGCTG
>DATNRC010000418.1:0-3966 GCA_036703705.1 Candidatus Obscuribacterales bacterium | reverse complement strand
AGGTCAAATCCATAATGCTGATCGAGACGCTCCTGATCGCTTGCCGACAGCGTATGTCCGGAAAGCAAGTCCTTGAGCAAGCTTTTCTGAGTAGCGGCAAAAATTGAGCTGTCTTTCCGGCGCTGATTAAAGTCCACCATGGCAGCCAGTGCGGCCGGTCGCAAGAATTCCGCTATGGCGTCGGTGTCGTCATTCGATCTCACCATCGAGGAGATGTAGCCAACCACCGCATCGCCGAGCAGAACTGGCACGACTAAGCGGCGACCCACCTTCACTGCCGGAACGCAAACGTCGGTTGTTTCTCCTTTCTCACGAAGCTTCGCCACGCGACGAACGGTCTTGAAAATCTCTTCGGACAAGGCGCGCTGTTGGCTGGCCGGCGTGCCTCCCATATTTTTAGAGGCCAGCAGTTGATATTCGGCCGTCTCGAGCACGACCGGCCGGTTGAGGTAATTGCTCACAGTTTCAACCAGCTCCTCCAGCCCCTCCTCAATGGCGATTGTCAAGAGATCGGCGTGAAGAGTAGTATTGTTCAACTTCAGCTGGCGCAGAAATGCCAAGCGCACCTCATCGGCAATTTGTCCCGGGTCGCCAAAACCAGGAAGCACGATGAGAGGAACTTCCGCCTCCGTGCACACAGCAATGAGGCGTTTGAGCAAAGCGTCGAGACCAAGCGCTGGAGCAAGCACAGGGGTGGCCGGCGCGGCCGATCTCAAGAGCTCCGCCCCAGGCGCCGGTGGTGAGCCGACCTCGCCGAAAGGACGGATTAGTATCACGCCTGCCAGATCTTTGAGATCTCCGGCTTCTTTTCCTTGCAAGGCTTCCTGCCTGTTGACAAAAAGGCTGCCAGCGCGAGAGGCCGGGGAAAGAAATGAGACCACTTGCGTGACCGTTCGATCGAGAGATTCTTCGCCGTAAAAAATCTGCGCTTCGCCAAGCGCCTCGGCATGCAAAAGCTGGCGCAAAGTCGGCTGGTAGGCGAAATGGGCGTTACTCATACCATTTCCATCGCTTCTCTCTTTATCTTATCTTGTTGATTATCTACGCAGCATTAGCAATACGTGGACACCATCCCGTGGATATCGCGCAGATAAAAAATCAATTTCAGCGTCGATCCCGAAACACCCAACCAGGACTGCCTTTCGAAGTTTTTCACGCAATGCGCTCCAAAATTTCTCGCACATTTTCGGCTCGCTGTCTCTTGTGTAACGGATTATCGGGTGATAACATCCCGAGCTTGGAAGCCACGAGTGGGTTTTTCATCCAAGGAGGAAACAGAATGAACCGAGCTGAGCTTATCAGCGAAATCGCTGAGCTTACCGGACAACCCAAAACCGAGGTCAGCACGACCCTCACGGGTATCCTGTATTCAATCACCAATGCGTTGAGCCGGGGAGAAAAAGTTACCCTGGTGGGCTTTGGCACATTCGAAAGACGCAACCGCCAGGCCAGAACAGGCCGCAACCCGCGCACATTGGCGCCGTTGCGCATTCCTTCCAGCCGCGTTCCCGCGTTCCGCGCCGGTCAAGAGCTGAAGGACACGGTCGATGGCCGCAAGCGTCAAAAAGCATGGGCAATTCCTGGACAAAGAACTTCCAGCAAGAAGAGCTCCAGCAAGTCCTCGAAAGGCAAGAAACGCTAATCTCAAAGCGCTAAAACGGAAAAGGTCGGAAGTCTAAAAGCTTCCGACTTTTTATTGGCCGTTTGATGTGGTGTTGCCAGCAGTGTCGCCGTCGGCTCTCTGCAGGTCGCCTGCCGGATATCTGTGCACCAAATATGCCACTACCTATTCACAACCTCGCTTGGCGAGTGGGTAGCCAAGCGGCAGCCGTTCCCTAATGCGGCAACTTGATAAAAATTTCTTAGTGAGGCTCAAAAGTTTCAATTAGCCTATTGAGCTTGACATCAATTTGAGACAGAATTAATTCAACTTCTCCACTTTACCAATCCCTCATGTCAAGTTGCAGGAATTGACCTGCTCTCATTCCTGCGTTTGCCTAGAAAGATCCGCATATGAACGACCAAATTCAGAAATTCAATCAAAGACTCCTGGGAATGTTCGAGCGAAAAGCTGAAGAGTTCACGCGTTACTCCGAAGAGGACACTCCGTCGGCTTCAGTCGCTGCTCAGATTGCCGGACTCTACACTGAGCTGGCCGAATTGGTGCGACAGTAGCTTTTCCTCTCGAGAGCAAGCGCTAAGCGGTGCGGCTTGAACTCCGCGCCGTTTCGCATTTCAAGCACCGCGCGCCTTGCTTTCGCGCCCCGGAATTTCGAGCACCGCCCGTTGGTTTCGCGCCCGGGAATTTCGAGCACCGCGCCGCAAAACTGAAAACGTAAAGAGCGTCCTGCTTTCTCGACAGATGGGCCTTTCGCTTTGAAGAGAGCTTGAAGAGCTTTAATCAATATATGCGACCAAATGGGGCATTTCCCATAGACAGCCCTGCCCTCATGATTTAATCTATTACCGCTTGATTTCCGGCTGCCAAGCAGCTAAATCCGAAGTAGCGAAGCGCCCCGCAATGGAGGCCATCGCTAAGACGGATGTCCGAGCGATGGATGGTTGATGGACAAACCGCCTTTGCGTGTTTGGTAAGAGGTGGAAGGGATATGGAGATATTTCTTTATGCATTCGGCGGCATAGTGGCGCTCTTATTGCTAGTTGCCATTGCCGAACCACACCGATTTTTTCCTGAGCCCAAAGACAAGAAAATGAATGTCGGAGCCACCTACTGGGGCTTCTATGAAGGGCTCGAGGCGGACTCTCCAGAGCACCTGAAGACCATCGAAGTCAAACGCAGCAAGCGAAAAGAGACAGTTGTCGCCGGCGCCACCACCTACGCTGCTGGTCGTGGTGTCAGCATGCGCGGCGCATGAGGCGCAAGGAAAGCCATTGAGAACGAAAACATGCCAGGGGTGGATCGCTCAAGCCATCACGGTTTCCCTGTGTCTGTGCCCACCTTGCTTTGCCTTTCCCGCCAAAGATGCGCAATCCCCGACTCAACCACCATTTCCCGTCGGCAATAAAGTCGGCCTTGAATTTTCCAAAACGGCAGAGTACCGCAAGGAGTTTGATGCCGCAATAAATGGCGCATACGAGGCGATTGAGGATTTTCTTTCCCGAAAGAAGAAGGGAGAACAGCTGGGCAGACCAGCGGTAATATCCGATCTCGACGAGACACTGCTCGACAATCGCGAACACTTCGAGAAAGAACCGCATTTCTCGTGGCCGGCATTTGAGGCGTGGATCAAAGAGGCACGTGCTCCGGTTCTGAAGAAAACCGCTCGTATGCTTAGCTGGGCGCGTAAGAAAGGAGTGGCAATTTTCTTTGTCACTGGAAGGCACGAAGGGCTGCGCGCCGATACAATCGCCAACCTGATTCACGAGCAAGTAGCCTATGACGGGCTCTTGATGCGGAGCGCACATGACGAGCGTTCCGCCAGTCAAGTGAAAACCCCTCTTCGAGAAGAGGTGGAAAAGATGGGATTTGTCATCGTCGTCAATATAGGAGACCAGTTCTCCGATCTGGCAGGCGGGCATGCAATCGATTGCGAGAAATTGCCGAATCGCATCTACTTCGTCGAGTAGGTGAACAACTCTATCTATTTCGCGCTATAAAAGAGCCGCGCGAGATGCTGGCAATTCCTGATCTGCGCAATGGACGCATAGCGCTCTTGCGGATCTTGTGCTGTCGCTTTAGCCACGATAGCATCGAAGTGCGGATTGATCCGCTTATTGTACGTCCGAGGATGCTGCTCGGACGCTTTTGGATCCGGCCGTCTTCCCGTGACAAGGAAAAAGAGAAGAGCGCCCATGGAATAAATATTGCAGCATTCCGTCAGCTGCCCCGTTCTCAATTCAGGAGCGCAATATCGCGACGGCGCCCAGTCAGGAGGCGCATTCAGAAGACCGGGACTGAGCGGGAGATTCAAATCGATCAATTTCAACGTACTGCCCCGCCACATT
>DATNRC010000417.1:0-5680 GCA_036703705.1 Candidatus Obscuribacterales bacterium | reverse complement strand
CAAATATGATACCATGGTCAAACCTCTTTTACGGCACCAGTGGCGGTTTCGGCAATTAGAATCATGCCATTTCAGCAGTCAAGCGCAATTGACATTTCCACCGCTCGGGGCTTTCCGGTCCTGTTTTTCAGTACGAACTAGTTAGATTCAGCTTGTGTCCAGACCCCGGTGCTTTCAGCAAAGCCGGTCAGGCCCCAGGCGCTGGCTTTTTTTCAGCCAGAAGGGCTGTACCCATTACTTCTTTCAACGCTGTCTCGCCGATCATTTGTCCGAGAACCGATTCCGAACAGGCCAGCAAAACAGGATTCCTGGTGAGCAAAGCCAACTGATAATTGTCCAGCGCCATATGCGCTTCCTCGTTGATGACCTTGCAGCGGCTTTCAAATCGCTTGTCTAGATACAACTCCTTGAGGAGCTTGCAGGATTCGGGTCCGCCCGTGGCCATCACGTAAGTCAGGAGCGCTAATTTTGCGGCTGGGCCGACAAAGCTGGGAGTGAGTGAGGCTACCCCGAGAGTGGTTTGCACCACATGTGATGTCACCATGGAGAACTTGCTCTTGTGGTTGTATTTGTTAATGCGGCGCTTTATCTCGCGAACAATGGGATCTTCTTCGAGCGACGCTTCGACGATGTGCTTGTGCTTGTCTTGTTTTTGGGCCACATCCCATATCTTTTGCGCGTAGATGTGTTCCGGGATGACGGTATCTTTGGCCAATCTGCTCAACATCTGAAAAGTAGCCTGGGCTTCTTCCTCACCAACCAGCTCCTTCAATGAATTCATGCCTGATTGTGTGATTTCATCGCCTCGCTGACGATCTGGCATGCCTAAGCCCATCGCCACTTGAAACATTGACGTTGTAACTTTCAAGTGTGTTTCGTCGATGTGTTTTTGACGAGCATACTCCGCTGAGGCTCGAGATTTGAGCTTGAGTTTCTCACCCAATATGACATCGCCAGCTTCGCTTGAGGGACCGAAACCGCGATAAGGGATCATGTAATCGATTGCATCTTTGGTTTCAGCGATGACAATTTGCGTTTTCTTGCGATAATGTGCAACTGCCATATCGAGAGTTTTGGTCTTTGCGTCTCGATCAAGGGCTGCCTCCAGCAGTCGATCCATTTGATTGCTCATGGAATCATACGGATCGCTAAACGAAATGCAGCCCTTAAGTTCTTCCTGCTGCTGTACCGGACGCACTAATTGAGCGCGCTTTTTGCGAACTGATATGCGTGTCTTGTTGTTGAGCGAAAGTGGGCCATCAATGGGAACTGAAAACCTTGACTCAAGAATCGATGGATCTTCGTCAGTTGATGCTGTTTCTTCTTGCACAGACAACGGCTGGTTCTCGGAAAGCGGCCCGTTGTACGGCGTGGATAACCGCATAACTGCCGATTGTTCATTGTTGAGAGCGGCGTCTGCCCCAAATTGACAGGAAAGCACAGAGAGAATCGACAAGCCAAGAGCCCAAGATGTACAAGGCTTTGCCGGCGAGCCGCATCTAAAAACATAATTTGTTGTGTGCATGGGTTGCCTGAAATTGTCTTTGCGTGAATGCATTAAGTTTCTAAGTGGAGTTTCATAAATGTCATGATGTTGACAGCCCATCTAGGGTAGCAGATGCGAAGGAGTCCCGGGACGCGGTCTATTAAAACGTTTTTCAGAGATGTTCCGGCAGGCGCAAGGAACTCGCACCATATGCGGTGCCCCGAAATTTTAGTCCTCAGTACTTTTCGCCCTTACGCGAGGTTGGAAAAACCAAACCGATATCGGTTGAGTTGGGGGTGCCGTGGCCAAAAAACTGAACTGATATCGGTTGAGTTAGGCGTCATGGCCAAAATATCGCGCCATGGCCAAGAAAACTGAACCGATATCGGTTGAGTAGGGGTAGGGGGCGGCATGGCCAAAAAAACCGAACCGATATCGGTTCAGTTCTTCGATCCTGCTTCTTAGGCTTCCTTAACGGTAGAGCTGGGCCTGCCAGAGCTCGCCCAGGGTTGTTTCGCCTTCCAGGTAAGGACCCTGATAGTCGGCGTCACTAACCATCTGAACCTTCGCGGTGAAACGAATTTCCTTGGTTTTAGCCGCGCCCTTGCCTTTTGTGTAATTGCGAACAATGGTGACCTTTGGAAAGTTGTACCAGCCCTTTATAGTGAATTTCTCTTTGGTATTTTCGTCCTGACCATGTCCCCACAGCTTGCCACCTTCCTGCTCAAGGTACATTTTGCCTTGAATTGTCTTGCCATGATAGACATAGCCGGTGTTCCACTTACCAGACAGGTGGGGCGGCTTAGAGGGATCCACATTCGCTGGCGGTTGCTCGGGCGGTTGAGCGGGGGGAGGAGCTGAGGCTAATTGCTGTTGTTGCTGGGCGGCGTTCATTACAGCTGCACTGGGAGCATTCGCGTCCGGTGGTGATTCCATCTGCGCCTCCCAGGTGCCTTGCACTATGTTATTGTTCAGAGCGGTGACAAACTCCCCCTCCATATAGGGTCCTTTGTATCCATTGGCATCGACGGTCCTTACCTTGCCCGTGTATTCGATTGGTGGTCCCTTCCCGGACGTGTACTTTTTAAAGAAGCGGATTTCGCCCTGAGAGGTCATTTTCCCCTGTTCGATGTTGAAAGGGGTATTGCTCTCGTCGTCGGTTCCGCTGCCCTCAAATTGAGGACCTTGCTGGGTTATGCGAACGCTCGATGTGCGCCGCTTTTGACCGATGGCGTAAGTGAATTTCCAATAGCCGGCCATGGCTGGCCCATCAAAACCGACGCTTTGCTGACCGCCACCTTGCGGTTGGCCGGATGAGACCTGCTGGCTTCGACCCCCTTTTTGTCCCTGCAGCGATACTTGAGCGCAGCCTTGAAGTGTGCTGATGATGAGCAGGAACACGATTGCCAGGCGTGGTGCGACAGTGAAACCAGATGTTGGGGATAGTTTGCAGTGGGAAAGATAATTCCGGTTCATGGGCTGTTTCTTCAAACAATTTTGAGTAATTGGTAAGCGACTCAACGATAGCGGCCCTTCTTTGACGCCTTCTAGTACGGATTTTAGCGAACATTGAGCTGTGAAATTGCTCTCATACCCGCCGATTTGGGACTCCAGACGATTTATTTTGCCTATTTTTGGGCAATTTAATCTTGTATGCGGTTTTTCCCATGGACAGGCATTACTTATTGATTGAGAATACTGACAACTTACTAGGGCAACGCTTTCGCGTGCTGAGTTTCTCAAACAATCTCCCCAGCGACCACAATCAGTCATGACTGCTACTGGAAAACCAGCTGCTGATACTGCTAAGGATGATCCTAAGGATAAGCCTCCGGCGACGGGCGCCGATAATGAAGGCGAGGGTCAATCTGAAGGCACAAAGGAAGGCGATCAGGGCGGAAGCTGCAAGGCTTCCGAAGAGGAGATCTGGGACGAGTTTTTGAAAGAGCTTTATGGCCCTCCCGAAGCTGGTTGTGAGACCCCTAAGCCGGGCAGTACGGCTAAGCCGGGCGAGACGGCCAAAACCGGCGATCCGGCAAAACCCGGTGACGCCCCTCAGCAAACATCCGGCGAAGAAGATTGGCTGGACTTAGGTTGGCTGTGGGACGAAGCGGGGATAGAAGATCCGGCTGCTACGCCTGCCAAGCCTGAGGCGCAAGCTGAAAAACCCAAGGAAGATGAACAGCCCAAAGAAGAGAAGAAGGGCTGGTTTACGCGCGTTTGGGAAGGCACCAAAGACGCTGCCGGAAAAGTGGCCGATGCGGTTACGAGTGCAGCCACCAGTGTCAAAGATCGGCTCAGCAGTGCTCTCGATAGAATTGCTGACGGCTTGTGGGCGAAGCAATTCAGCCCGGGCGCAGACGTCGATATCTCACAGGTTGATGGAAAGTCAGTTCTGACCGTCAAAGAAAAAGTGAAAGGCCCTGACGGAAAGGAAGGCGAGCAGATTATTACAAGTGATGGCACGAAGACAACTACCCATCGTCCGGACGGCAGCATAGTAGTTCGCGAGGGAGACAAAACCAGCGTTACGAGCGCCAAGGGTGACTACACCATAACTCGTGATGCCAGCGGCAAAGAAACGGTGAAGTTTAAGGATGGGCGGGAGCTTACTATTGACGAGGCTGGAAAACTTGATGCCAATTTCAAGAACTTCCACCAAGAGGTCACTAAGGAAGGCGTCTTAACGACAATGACGGACTCTGAGGGCAAAGTCCACAAGATCATGCAGACCACCAAGAATCTCAGCGAGATCCCGCGAGATATGTGGCGCCAATTTCGCAATATAGACGGTAGGGATTTTTCCAAGCGTACGCTGGATTCAGAGACAGAGCACGATATATCGGCCATCATTTTGAAAGACAAGAAAATGGCCGTGATCAAACGCGAAGGCGACAAGCATGCGGTCGCGGTAAGTGTTGAAAATGGCAAGGAAGTCTACCATCTTGTGGACGTAGACGAAAGAGGGAAGCCCACAGGAAAGCCTAAGAGGGTAGAGAAGCTGGAAGACCTGCCCCAGTGGTTCAGAGAGCATGCCGAACGGGAGGCTCAGAAGAAGGGACGGCACTGCCACCATCTAGAGGATTTGCGATCCGCAACTGGACTGACCGCCACTGCCGATGGAGGACTTACCCTCCAGCAGGGTGCTATGAAGACCCAGATGGAAAAGGATGGCGACATTAGGACCGAAGTTAAGCAGGGTGATGGCGAAAATCAAAAAATCGTTGTCACTAATGACCGTTCCGGCGAACAGAAAGTAGAAGATCTGGCTACCGGACAAGGATCCACCTGGGACGGCAAGAATTGGAAGATGACCCAGGATGGCAAGGTCGAAACGACATACGACCCGGAGGAGCGCCATTTACAGTCGGATAAGTACGGCTTCGACAGCACCGCTCAGGGCACACGTTTTGCAAACGGCGATTTCCTTGGCTCCGACGGTTCGTACACCACCTCGTCTGGCACCAAATATTTCGATTCCACATATGCTTCACCTCAGCAAGTGAATGCCACAGCGACTGGCGCCATTGCCTCGTCAATCGGGGCGATCGACTCCGTGAAGGCCCAGTTGGGAGCGAAAGGAATTTCTCATGTAGACACGGGCTCACTGGAGACCGCATATGGCAGTCTTGCCAATGCACTGGCACTTTGTATCAAGACGGGCAACTTCGACAAGCTGAGCATGATACTTTCGCAGATGAATGCTGTGCAGCAATGTCTTGCCGAAGGACTGGCGTTCAATGCCAATCGGCAGATCGAAAAAGCAGCGCTTCCCGGCGCCACTGACGAGGAGCTGGCTACGCACGAATCACACTCCACGCCGACCGCAGTTGTCCAGGCTGTGCGACAAGAAATGGAACAACGTCGCTCCGCTTGATGACATCTAAGCCAGTACTGCGCCTCAGTTCTGCTACCATTTCGTTGTCGATTGGCGGCTTGGAGTGCGTGCTGTGGCGATTCCGCTGAATACTCCCGTAACTGTATTGCTCATCAGCGGCGAGCAGGTCGAGGGGGAGGTGGCAATGGCTGACCAGGGCACCTATCTCTGCCTTAGACGCGAGAATGAGTCCCTATATCTGCCGTGGTCGGCAATTAAATGTGTTCGCGGGCCAGCTCTTCCCGAGCGTAGCGTCGGCGGGGGCTTCACCACCACTAGATTCCCGACCCAGTCCTAGTCGCGAGGCGCCTGGAGCG